>NZ_CAKZPW010000202.1:0-4129 GCF_937139385.1 uncultured Maritalea sp.
AGGGGATTGATGAGATTGACAGCATCGTGTTTCCATCGGGGCTGTTTGTTTCAGATGCTGGACCGCATGCCACGTGTTTAACTTGTCACCAGGGGCGTCAATCGTCGATTGGTGTGCAGCGCGCTGTTGGCGATACAGGGGAAGATGAGATCAACCCCGAGCTGACTTTCCTAAACCCACACTATGCGGCTGCAGCTGCCACGCTTTACGGCACTGAAGTGAAAGGGGCGTATGAATACCCTGGAAAATCATATGTTGACCGGTTTGCACATGTGCCGACTTTCGCCCAATGTAGCGATTGTCACGATCCGCACAGTTTGGAAATTAAAATAAGTGAATGTGTTGCGTGCCATCAAACCGAAGACCCTAAAGCGATGCGCATCTCACCAGCAGATTTTGATGGCGATGATGATGTAAAAGAAGGAATCTATCACGAAATTGCCAGCCTTAACGCGACGCTCAAATCCATGGTGTTTGAATATGCGAGCAAAGTGACGAAAAAGCCAGTTTTGTACGCAGATACGTACCCCTATTTCTTTAACGATACAAACGAAAACGGGGTTGTTGACGAGGGTGAAGCAACGCGTTCAAACAGCTATGTGTCTTGGACACCGCGCATGTTGAAGGCGGCCTACAATTATCAGTATGTCGCAAAAGACAAAGGCGCATATGCGCACAACCCCCATTATGCGTTGCAAGTGCTTCATGACAGCATTGAAAGTCTGAGTGAGCCGCTTGGTGCAACATCAGAAGGTCTAGTTCGACCCTAGTTACGCGTGATAACCCCGGTTGAAACTACCGGGGTTATGGCTGTTTTCTGATGGCGACGGTGGTTTGAATTTGCACTGATAAGACAAGATGAGCGGGCCAGTTTTAGCCGAATGAAATCGCGCTAAAACTGAATTGGATATTGGTTCTTTGCGAGCGAGAACTGTGAATTGGGGTAAGCCGACATTTTGAACAAACATGGTTTTCAAACGCGGTGAACTAAACGAATTTTGCTCACAACTAGTTTGACCTCGCGCATGGCACAAAGGTTAGAACATCATTATAAACGCGGCAACTAGAAGCAATCGTATTTGAACCAAGTTTTTCGACGCCATTGGATGACAGGGGTTTGCTGTCTTGCCAATCCAAAGTTCGAGATTCCGTCGGGGAGCGCATGAGTGCAAGTCAAAGATTATTTGAAAATTGAGCGGGCAACGAACATCAGTCGGTCAGAACTCGGGCGATTTGGTACTGCTGCTATTTTTGTGGTCATCGTTGTCATCTACACAGGCAGCAATTTTGCGCATGTAGAACAATCCTACCTGTTGATCGCAGCGGCAATTATTGGCGCCTATATGGCGATGAATATCGGTGCAAATGATGTCGCCAACAACGTTGGGCCAGCGGTTGGGTCTTTTGCACTTTCATTGACCAGCGCGATTATAATTGCTGCGATATTTGAGGCGGGGGGCGCGCTTTTGGCGGGCGGAGACGTCGTTTCTACAGTGAAAAAAGGCATCATCGATCCAGCTGATATCAATAATCCGAACGTTTTCGTTTGGGTGATGATGGGGGCGCTGATGGGGGCTGCGATCTGGTTGAACGCAGCGACTTGGCTTGGCGCCCCGGTGTCAACGACACACTCAATTGTTGGCGGTGTGATGGGGGCGGGCATCGCTGCCGGTGGTTGGGGAATCGTGAACTGGGATTCCATGGCAAAAATTGCCCTGAGCTGGGTTGTTTCGCCAGTAATTGGGGGCATCGTGGCTGCCGGGTTCTTGTTTGCGCTCAAGAAATTGGTGTTTTTTAGGGCGGATCCGATTGAAGCTGCAAAGCGCGTTGTGCCTTGGATGATCGCTATAATGGCGTGGGCTTTTACGACATACCTTTTTCTGAAAGGCGTAAGTAAAGTCATCAAGGTCGATTTTGTGTTTGCGTTGATCGTTGGATTTGGAGTTGCCTTGGTTGTTTGGGTTGCCATCAGGCCAATTGTTCGCAGGGCAGCAACAACTATGACGCAGGATCGAGATGGCGTGAATCGTTTGTTCACGATACCGCTGATTTTTTCTGCTGCGTTGCTTAGCTTTGCCCATGGGGCGAATGATGTGGCCAATGCAGTTGGACCATTGGCAGGTGTTGTTGATGTTTTGACTGAAGGCAATGGTGGCGCAAAAGTCGCTATACCTCTTTGGGTTATGGCGATTGGGGCAGTGGGGATAGCTGTTGGTCTTGCTCTTTTTGGCCCCAAATTGATTAGAACGGTGGGGTCCGAGATCACCGAGTTGGACCGTTCACGTGCTTTTTGTATCGCGCTTGCAGCTGCCATTACGGTTATTGTTGCCAGTCAATTGGGCATGCCGATCAGTTCTACCCACGTGGCGCTTGGCGCGGTGTTTGGGGTTGGTTTTCTAAGAGAATATCTTGAGAAACGTTTGGGGCGGGTTGTTGAAAACGTGATCGCAAGTCACGAGGGCCAAGCGGATTTTCTTGAAGTAGAAAGGGTTATGCATAGTTTTCAAAATGCCCCGCCAGAGGCCAAAGTTCGGCTGTTGGAGGAGTTGAAGAAAATGGGATCGGAAGCCGTTATTTCCGCCGCTCAACGCAAGGAACTACAAAAGGCATTAAAACGCCATTTGGTGAAGCGTTCCGCATTGCTAAAAATCGTTTCTGCATGGATCATTACGGTACCAGCTTCAGCGCTGCTGGCTGCAACTTTCTATTTCCTCTTGCGAGGTATTCTGCTGCCATGAGCGATAAATGAAAACATCATTGAAACGCCTGGCGTTGCCTTTCATAATCGGAATTCTGATTGCTGGGTTTTGGATAAGTCCTGATTTTCAGCAAATAGCGGCAGGTGTTGCCATATTCCTTTTTGGCATGCTGATGCTAGAAGATGGTTTCAAACTGTTTAGTGGTGGGTTTTTGGAACGTATTCTGGAACAAGCCACCAAGTCTGTTCCAAGGTCGCTGTTATTTGGGATTGTTTCCACAACCCTCATGCAGTCCAGTTCGCTGGTTTCAGTAATAACAATTTCGTTCCTGAGCGCCGAACTAATCACACTATTGGCAGGCGTTGGTATAGTTTTCGGCGCAAATATCGGCACAACCACTGGTGCGTGGTTGGTTGCAGGACTGGGCCTTAAGGCAAACATATCGGCCTATGCGATGCCCCTTCTAGCGATCGGTGTCGTTCTGGTTTTTCAGAAATCAAAATATCTTCGCGGAGCAGGGTATGCGCTTGCCGGGTTAGGTTTTTTGTTCCTTGGTATTCACTATATGAAACTGGGGTTCGAGACTTTCAGGGACTCATTCGATCTCATCCAATATGCCCTCACCGGTGTTTTGGGGTTGATCGTTTATACGCTGGTTGGCACGTTGGCTACGGTTGTCATGCAATCAAGTCATGCAACGATGGTCCTTATCATAACAGCTTTGGCTTCAGGACAGATTTCCTATGAAAACGCGCTAGCGCTCGCAATCGGCGCCAACATTGGCACAACCATCACCGCAATTCTTGGTTCTTTGACAGCTAACTATCAAGGCAAGAGGCTGGCTCTGGCGCACTTGATATTCAATGCCGCTACCGCCGCAGTTGCGCTGATCTTTATCAGCCAGATCAGGGATTCAGTTGATTTTGTTAGTCAATGGGTTGGTATTGCTGATGATGATTTTGCGTTGAAGTTAGCAGTGTTTCACACGATTTTTAACGTTTTAGGCGTCGCGATCATGTTGCCGCTCATGACGAGATTGATTGTGTTCATTGAGCGGATGATTGCTGAACCTGCAACGGATTTAAGTCTGCCAAAATACTTGTCTGATGCCGTCGAGGAATTTCCGGATACGATTGAGAACGCGTTGCGCAAAGAGGTGAAACATCTCTACGACAATGCTGTTGAATTGATCACCCACGGGCTAAATATTCACCGCACAGAACTGTTTAATGCAGAAGACGTTGCGGCCTTGGTTTCTACTAGCAACAAGCCAGTCGAAATTGATATTGACCTGCGTTACGAGCAACGAGTTAAAACGCTCTACTCTGCGATTTTGGAGTTTTCAACACGCGCGACAGGTAGAGAATTGCCTGCAGATGTCACTTCACGGGTTTACGAGTTACGCGACGTGTCTCGGCGAATTGTTCGTG
>NZ_CAKZPW010000203.1:0-2326 GCF_937139385.1 uncultured Maritalea sp.
AGTAGGGTCATTGAAGGCTCTGCCAAAATCAAACTGAACTATTCAAAACGCTTTAAAGAAGTTGTTGCAACCTACCATGACCGTGCACAGGTGTTGCGCGGTGAAGTGAAAGCTGAGGCTTTGACTGAAGGCAAAGCGGTTTACAAAATCCGCGAGCCATTTGGTTCTGAAGCCGAGGCAAAACAGGCGGCAAAATCAAAAGCCAAACAGATCAAACAAGGCATTGAAAGCTTTTCATGCCGAGTTGTTGGTGACCCAAATGTACGTGCAGGCATGCAGGCGGGGTTTGTTGGTTCGCAAGCTGGTATTGACGGCATTCAGCTGACCATTGGCTCTGCTGGCCATAGCTGGTCAAAGCAGAACTACACGGTTTCCATAAGTGGCAAGGGCGCTGCTTAGACCTTTTCAAACATAAACGGTAAATGAAGCAAGTTAGCTTGCGAGAAATGCAGACTCACCTCTGCTGAAAGAGCCTCGGAATTCGGTTTGCGTAGAAAACGAAGGGAACTTCACCGCCAACGTGCCTGTGGCGTAAGCGACCAGCATATATGCCGACAAAACTTATCGTGCGCACATTGTCAACTTTCAATTCAATTGAGCTATCGTCTTGCAGAACAGGCAAAGGCCCGAAATGCTGTCGGAATACTGGTGATCCTGAAAAACCAGGGCTGGTATTAGCATCAAGGAGAAACATAGGCTTTCTGTCCAACTGCAGATTTGTCTCTAAAGCAATAGAACCCCGTTTCCAAATATGCACCATCAAGCCTGAAAAATGAGGTGTCGGGTAGCCAACTACGCTGCAATCCATGCCAACTAGAGTAAATAATTCACCAAAAATGCTATTATCATCATTTAGACAGCATATTTGTGCCGGTTCGTCGTGACAAAGGAACAGGGCTGCAATGTCGGTTCTAAGTTGATCGAATTCTGGATCTTGAAGAAAATTTGGTGGGTCGTGATTTATTTCGACAGTTAAGTTCTGGCGTAACCATGCATTCGGATTAGCGGTGACTGTCGGAAAGACAGTAATGCGCTTGGGGATGTACTGATTTTCTTGCGAAAGAATTGTGTCGTCAAATGGTGAGCGGCCGGTAAGAACGTGCCTAGCAGTTAGAATAAACACATCGCCATTGTGTCGCCAAAAGCACCCGGACCCGTGCGACAAAACGGTATCTTTGCCGTCATTTGAGAGCTGCTTTATTAGTGTGCATGCAAATGACGCAAGTGTTGTCCTTGCGCGAGCAAATTGTGATGGGATTTGATCGTCGATCGCACCACCTAATTCTGGGTAATACACTATAATTATCCCTTTGAAATGAATGTGGACATTGACCAGCAATGCCCCAACAACATTGGCGTACCGCCTTAATACTTTAAAGTGCAAGTTCTAGGCTCACAAGCTCTACCTTGCTGAATAGATAAACCGCCAGAGGCGGTTTTTTTACCCAAAATTGGAGAAAATTATGAATACGTCCCAACAGGGCCAAGAAGTAATTCTTGGCAATGAAGGCATGGTCATGACTTGCTATTTGGATCCCGTTGGGGTGCCAACGATTTTTGCAGGTATCACCATGCGTAGCCGTGTGGCGCGAGAATATTTCAAAAATGGAATGGTGCCTGGCAAAACTAAAATCACATATGCCGAGGGCATGAAGCTTTTCAAAGCGTTGCTTAGCGAAATTTATGAACCACCAACTGCGAAAGGTATGCCAGGCGCGAACCAACACGAATTCGATGCTGGTGTAGACAATTGTTACAATATGGGACCTGGCACATTTGGCTGGAAATGGGCGCAGCTATGGCGTGCGGGCAAAAAGCGTGAAGCGGCCAAATATTTGGAAACGCATTACCACAAAGCCAAGGGCCGAGTGCTGCCTGGTTTGGTGCGTCGTCGCAAAGAAACCGCGCAGATCCTCTTGCATGGCATATACCCAAAACATGCAGGTGAGGGCGCGTCACGCAAAGTGCGCGCCAAACCAACATCCAAGCCAGATCCAGTGATCCAAGAAGCGCAAGAGCTTTTGACATCACGCGGGTTTAACCCCGGTGCCATCGATGGATGGATGGGTAAAAAGACCAAAGTGGCTTTGCTCGCTTATCAACAAGCGCATCCGCATTTGGTGAATGATGGCATTCTTGGTGCGGCCACCATCGCCCAATTGCGCCGTGACGGGCAAATGGCAGGGCAGGTGGCCAAAGATGCAGTCACGAAAGGTGGTGGCGGTTCAATCATTGGTGGCGCATTAGCATTCACAACTGGCCTGCCGTGGGGCTGGATTGTTGCGGCCATTGTGGTTGGTGCGATCGGTTGGGGCCTGTGGCGTTA
>NZ_CAKZPW010000204.1:0-2636 GCF_937139385.1 uncultured Maritalea sp.
ATCCATTATTGGCGGCGGCGGAGGTCAAAGTGGACCATTGGGCAAGCCATCGGCCAGTCTGGCCAATTATACAAAATGCGCTGGGCTGCCGTTGTCAAACATCACCATTGGAAAGCTTGGAAACTATACTTTTCAACAGGGTTTCAGCAAAGAAAAGCGCACTGGCTTCATCAATCGACGCCCCGCCAAGGCCGATGACTGCATTTTGAATACAGGTCTTCAAAAAGATGAAGTCGTCTATTTTGAGGTAGATGAGCCAAGCTATCGTAAAACTAGAAACGGCAGCAATTATACTTTGCAATGTGTCAATTCCGATAACCCTGGCGGTGGAACTGTTCCTCTACATGGGACAAATGGCAGCAGCGATAGTTATCTGGGCGATTCTCACATGAAACTGGCTTGTGGCAACAGTGAAGGATTGAGTGATTGCGCGAACGGGAAGAATTCGGACCGGGCTAGCGCACATTCTAAGGGTCTTAAAAAGCGTCGTAAATATGGCGCTAGTTTCCTGGCGCGTGCGAACAATCTCTCCGAACGCGGTCAATCGAAGCGTTTATATTGTCAGTTTTACGACAAAGATTCAGGCAGGAGCCTCGTCGCGTTCGAGATGATTAGCAAAAGCCCATATGACTAAATTCAACAATCAATTGCACTAACAAGGAGTATACAAAATGAATGTCCGTATTATCGCTATTGCAGGCGCAATGGCAATCGCCACCACACCATCTGTTTCTTTTGCCCAATCCAGTAGCACCAGCGTGCCAAAGGATGGCAGTTGCCCGTCAGGTTTCAAATCAAGCGGATCCAACTGCGTATCGACTGGTGGTAAACCTGCCATCACAAAAGTTGGTTCATGCCCATCAACATTCAAATCATCCGGCAACTATTGCGTAGGAACCAGTAGCAGCTCCTATGCTGAAGTGCGCAGTGGCAGCTGTTCTTCGGGTCTAAAAACGGCAGGAAAAGACTGCATAAAATAACCAATAAAGTTGCAAGCCGAAATGCATCCCTCAGGGCGCGCCAAAAATGGTGCGCCCAATTTTGTGTCGCAGAATGGAATATGACGACTGTTTAGTAGATCAAGCAACTGACCTTTTCTAAATGTAGCGAAATGGCTGTCGGTGTTACGTCCGCTTTTACCCCCATAGCGGATATTAGTGATTATGACTCCTTGATCCCGAAAACGGGCTTAACTGGGAAGTCGGTGTACTTGTTGATTGTTAAGCGGCGCAGCGTCGATTGACGACTTTAGTATCCCACAACGCTCCACTCTTTTGGGTAGGTATACCCACAATTAGAAAACGTTATTCTTTCGGATATCAATCCACCAGTCTTCGAGTTGAGTATTTGTTCGTTCCAAGTTGAAGAATGTGAAGGTTACGATGGAACAATAATGTGACTTGGAGTTTTGGGTGCCCAATATTCGTCTAGCAACAGATGTCGGTGGAACATTTACTGATCTGGTTTTTTATGAAGTCGACGCGGAGCATGGCGTTGTAAATGGAATAAAAGCGGTCAAGTCGCACACGACACCGCCCAATTTTGAGAAGGGCGTCTTGGCTGCCGTTGAAAAGGCAGGCATCGACGAACCATCAATCGAGTTTTTCGCGCATGGAACAACGGTTGTCATCAACGCGCTGACAGAACGCAAGGGTGTAAAAACTGCGCTTATCACTACCAAAGGGTTCCGCGATATCTTGGAAATTGCGCGCGGCAATCGCCCAGATTTTTTTAACCTGCGTTACGAAAAACCAGAACCTTTTATTCCCCGTTATTTGCGGCAAGAGGTTGCGGAACGATTGACTTACAAAGGGGAGGTCCTCGAACCACTTTTGACCGATGGGCTGTCGGATATTCTTGATAGTTTCAAAGCAGAAGGCGTGGAAGCTATCGCAATTTGCTTGCTCCATTCCTATGCAAATCCCGCCCATGAAATCGCACTTGAGCAGGCTATTCAAGAATATTGGCCGGAGGTTTCCAACGTTTGCTCCCATCAAATTACCCGTGAATGGCGAGAGTACGAACGTTCCAATACGACGGCATTGTGCGCCTATGTCCGTCCTATCGCGGTTGATTACTTGACCCGTATGGAAAATGAGCTGCACGCGAATGGATTTGATGGATCCTTCTATGTGATGCAGTCTAACGGGGGAATTGACACGTTGTCCTCTGCAAAATCGACGCCGATCACGATGGTGGAGTCAGGCCCGGCAAGCGGTGTATTGGGCGCAGCCGCGCTTGGGGATTTGATCGGTGAGAAGAATATCATTGCTCTGGACATTGGTGGCACCACCGCAAAATGTTCGTTGATCGACAATGGCAATGTTGAGGTGACCAGTCAGTACATGATTGAAAAAAGTCAGTTATCAGCTGGTTATCCGATCATGACGCCGGTGGTAGATATTGTGGAAATAGGCAATGGCGGTGGTTCCATCGCCTGGGTCGACGAGGACGATAAAATGCATGTCGGCCCCAAAAGCGCGGGCGCAAAACCGGGTCCGGTCGCATATGGAAAGGGCGGCGTTGAACCGACAACTACGGATGCCAATTTGATGCTTGCGCGCATAAATCCAGAATATTTCATCGGCGGTGAAATAGAAGCGGACATGAACGCGGTAGCTTCGTCATTTGACACT
>NZ_CAKZPW010000205.1:0-14806 GCF_937139385.1 uncultured Maritalea sp.
GCTGGCGCGCAAGAGCACAACCCTAGACAGTATACAGGTTCAATAGTGACAAAATCAGCAGCGTCCGTTTCACCCATCCTCACGGCAAAACGATTGAGCAGATCCTCCTCGATGGCGCGCGCACCAACAGACCGGCACGCCTCCGCAACGCAAAGACGAATATGATGTTGACCAGGCTTTTTGTCGCGAAAATCAGCATAAAAACTGATCACGCCACGCACTTCCGCCTGGCTAATGTTAAATAGTTCTGCCGCGATCCGAACGGTCTCGCTGGGCACGAACCCGCATCTTTCCTGTACATGGCGTAAGCCGGTGATTAGACCACCTGTTTCTCCAACATGACCGGAAAGAGCCTCCTGAATAATCTTTTCCATGCCCAATCGTTCCCTCAATGTGAGATCAAGGTCAAGCATGTTAATATAAATCTTTAGTCACAAAAATTGCCAACATGCCGACAGCACCCAACATTAGGCCCATTCAACATGCGCAATCAAGATATATTTTAAATATAAAATATCGTAACTTTTGTTCGAATTATTCTGGCAATGCCCGTTTTATTGCATCTCAGCTTGCGGTTTGAGCAAGCCAAAACGCTCGCGTAACGCAAACCGCCAATTCAGGATCACAGCCACAATCGCCAAACCGCCAGCAAGCCCCAGCCAAACGCCTACGCCACGCAATTCAGTGTGGAAGCCCAAATAATAGCCAATGGGTAACCCCATCAACCAATAGCCAAATATGGCGGCATACATGGGCACCTTGGTATCACTCAATCCACGTAATGATGCAGCGGCCATGGCCTGTGCACCATCAACAAGTTGAAAAAGACCGGCAACCGCCAAGTAAGATACAGCCAGACCAAAAACCGCTAAGTTTTCGGGTTGAGTTGGATCGATAAACAACGAAACAAACACGTTCGGAAACACCACAAAAAGTGCACATGTGATTGCCATAAAGCCCGTGCCAATAGCTATTGAAGTCCAGCCGGCAACACCTACGCCAAAGTTTGAGCCACGTCCGTATTGAAGCCCAACCCGAATGGTTGTTGCCTGTGAAAGACCAAGCGGCACCATGAAGGAAATGGATGCCAATTGAATGGCGATAAGATGTGCAGCCAACGCTTGCGTGCCCAACCAACCCATCATGATGGCAGCAACGCTGAACAAGCCCACCTCTGCCGTCAACATAAATCCAATGGGGGTTCCCACCCTGATGATTTCGAAAAACCGTGGCCAATCCGGCCGCCAAAAACGCAGCAACAATGCATAGTGCCGGTATTTTTGTCGTGTGAGTACGTAACCAAGTCCGAACAAGAATGTCACTGTATGCACAACAATTGTAGATATGCCCGCACCAGCCAGTTCTAACCGAGGCAAGCCAAAGTTACCAAACATCAGGCCATAGTTGCCAAAAGCGTTCACTACAATGCCGATCAGCGTCGCATAGAGAACAATACGAGTGTCGCCATGGGCCGACAAGAAACCGCGCAAGACGGTAAACAGCAAAAACGGATAAAATTGAAACGCGGCAAACTGCATATAGCCCTTGGCCAATGCGCCCAGCTTCGGGTCTTGCCCAAGAACTTCAAATATCCATTCAATTTGCAAAATAAAGGGCACGAGAATAGTGGCGAACATCAACGAGACCCAAAACCCCTGTCGCACGGTGCGGCGCACAGAGCGGTAGTCCTCCCGGCCAACTGCCTGTGCCATCAAAGGGGACACAGCTGTTGCAACGCCAATTCCAAAAATCAGGAACAAGAACATGATGGATGTAGCAAGCCCGCCCGCAGCCAAATGATCCGCGCTGAGCCAACTCATCATAATGACGTCAGTCGTGCCCAACCCGATTTGTGCCAATTGGGCCGCAATCAACGGCCATGCCAAAATCAAAGTCGTTTTTGCTTCGCGCAGCCAATCAGCACGCCCCGCCTGCACGTTTGTCGCGTCAGACATCATCTCACCTCATTACAAAACATCCCGGCAAGAGATTATTCGCCGACATTCGGTTCAAAACAAAAAACCCAATGCCAACCGCTGTAGAGCGATTACCGGCGCGATGAATTCGCGATTCTTGAAGCTAAGGTTTCACCGGTGTGACAATTTGGCAAGCGCTTCTTACCAGTCGATCAAAAATCGCGCTGGTGTGTAGCCAATTTGTCACCACAAACCTCAGTGCTCGTTTTGCGGCAAATCATCGGTAATCTCGTAGTAATCACCCTTTTCCGCCGTAAATATATGCATCGCCAATTTGGTGTCAGTCGGCTTATCAAATGCCCCCATGGACACACCAATCCAGTCTTTAAAAATCGCATCAAAAAACAAGGTCGAACCGCACATCAAGCAAAAGCCACGCCGCACCTTCTCAGAAGACTGAAACCAGCTGATGTTTTCTTCACCACTGATTTTTAGCGCATCTTCTTTGACGTCAGTCGACACGAGGTAATGCCCTGTTGATTTGCGACAAGCATCGCAGTGGCAAGCGTCTGGTGCCTTCAGTTCTTCAGTAACTTCAAATTCGACCGCGCCGCACAAGCAACTTCCAGTGTGCATATTCTTTCACCTTCTCAATAAGCAAACCCGCAAGAGCATAATCTTGCGGGTTTTTGAAATTCCATCTAGTGCAAACGCGCTACATGTTGGGGTAATTTGGCCCCTCACCGCCCTGCGGTGTTGCCCACGTAATGTTTTGTGCGGGATCCTTGATATCGCATGTTTTGCAATGCACACAGTTTTGGGCGTTGATCACAAACTTTGGACCAGTCCCATCTGTTTGCTCAACAACCTCATAAACTCCAGCCGGGCAATAGCGCTGCGCCGGCTCTGCAAATTCAATCAAATTTTTTGAAATCGGTAGGTTTGGATCAGCCAATTTTAGGTGGCACGGTTGTTCTTCAGCGTGATTGGTGAAACTAAAAGACACGTTGGTCAAACGATCAAAAGACAAGGTGCCATCCGGTTTTGGGTAGTCGATCTTTTGATGGTCTGCTGCGGGTTCTGTAGCCATCGCATCAGATTTTCCATGCGCCCACTTGCCAAACAAGGGTGCACCAAAAAGCGACGCGAACCACATGTCAGCACCAGCCAACATAGTACCCCAAACAGCGCCCAGCTTTGAACTCATGGGTTTGACGTTGCGCACTTTGTTGAGGTCTTTTGCGATCTCTCCAGTGCGTACTTCTGTTTCGTAGTCTGAAAGCTCATCACCTTGCCGCCCAGCCTTCAACGCCGCCGCCGCCGCATCTGCAGCCGCAATGCCGGACAACATGGCATTGTGATTGCCCTTCAGCCTAGCAAAGTTGAGCAAACCAGCAGAACAACCAAGCAGCGCTCCACCCGGAAATACCATTTTGGGCAGAGATTGCATGCCGCCGCTCGCGATTACGCGAGCGCCATAGGCTGTACGACGACCGCCTTCCAAAAGCGCTGCAACCTGCGGATGGTGTTTGAATTGCTGGAATGCCATATAGGGGAAGACATAAGGATTTTTATAATCCAAATGCACAGTAAAGCCGACGTAAACTTGATTGTCTTCAAGGTGATAGATGAACGAACCACCACCGGCTTCGCCTCCTAGTGGCCAGCCCATTGCGTGCTCAACATGGCCCAATTTATGCTTGGAGGGGTCAATTTCCCAAATCTCTTTCATGCCCAAGCCGAACTTAGGATAGTCTGCTTCCTGATCAAGGCTGTATTTAGCGATTACTTGTTTGGACAATGAGCCCCGAGCACCTTCACTCAGCATCACATATTTGCCGCGCAACTCCATGCCCGGCTCATAGCTTGACCCGGGTGCACCATCTGGATTCAAGCCAAATTCACCCGCAACCACGCCCACCAACTCGCCATTGTCGCCGTAAACCAACTCAGAAGCCGCAAAGCCGGGGAATACCTCAACGCCAATCGCTTCGGCCTGCTCGGCCAACCAACGACACACATTGCCCATGGACACGATGTAACAACCTTTGTTGGACAAAAGCGGTGGCATCAAAATGTGGGGAATGGAAAAGCCACCTTTTTCAGAAAAGATGTTGAAATGATCTGTGGTCACTTCAGTTTTGAGCGGCGCGCCCTTCTCTTTCCAATCAGGAATAAGCTTGTTCAAGCCCACCGGGTCAAGTATGGCACCAGAAAGAATATGAGCACCAACTTCGGAGCCTTTTTCCAGCACAACAACCGAGATGTCGTCGCCACCAATTTGTTTGAGCCGGATCGCCGCGGACAAGCCAGCAGGGCCTGCTCCAACAATCACAACATCATATTCCATGGATTCACGCGCGACTTCGGACATCCCATTTCCTCTCAAATGCTCAAAAACGGCTCGCACAAAACGAGCCGTTCCATTTTCTGATTTGCCGATGTTTTAAACACAAAATTGATTTGTGCAAAATCAGCATTTCGCATCATACGACAAGTCCGTCGCATGATTAGCGCAACGAGCCTAGATTTTGGCTGCAGTAATCATAATTTCAACAAAGAACTCTGGCGCGGCCAATTTGCTTTCGCCAGTTGCACGAGCTGGTGGGTTCGCTGGGTCAATCCAAGCATCCCAAACCCTATTCATCGCACCAAAATGAGCCATATCAGACAGCCAAATTTCAGCTTTAAGAACGTTTGACTTGTTGGTGCCGGCCTCGGCCAACAATGCGTCAACATTGTCCAAGATTGTTTTGGTTTGGGCAGCAACGTCATCGCCCAAATTGCCAACCTGACCAGACAAATAGACCATATCCCCAAACACAACAGCTTGGCTCATCCGTGGACCGGGATTAATACGTTTAATGCCCATTTGATTTCCTATTGTTGTAGCGCCGCCCGATTTGGTGACAAATCTTTGATTAGTTGTTCATCCGCAAAATCTGGCAGGTCATCGCCCTACACCATTCGGGCCGCCAATAGCGACAAAGCAGGTGCTGTTTGGATGCCATATCCACCCTGTCCTGCCAACCAGAAAAATCCCTCAACCGATTTTGCAAATCCGCACACCGGAGTCTTATCCGACGCAAAAACCCGCAATCCGGCCCAACTGCTATCGACACGCGTGACGTCGTAAGTTGTTGCTTCTGAAAATCGAAACAAGCCTTCCGCCAAAACCATATCATCCACAAACACATCATGAGGTGGCACAATGTCTTCATCAGCAGGTGACACCAGAAAACTACCCGCATCTGGTTTCATGTACCAATCTTCTGACGCACTCAAAAGCATTGGCCAACCGTGCGAAACATCCGGATGTGACGACGGCAAAGTCGCGATTGTACGCCGCTTTGATTTTAAGCCAACTGGGGGTGCACGAAAGATTATGGCAATCTCGTCGGCCCAAGCTCCGGCCGCATTCACAACTGTCTTAGCCTGAAATTGGCCCTTCACCGTTTCCACGTGCCACATGCCATCAACGTAATTTGCGTCACTAACTTGCGCATCACAAATCACCTGGGCACCCAGCTTTTTTGCCTGCTTCAACCAGCCATAATGTAGCGCAGCCACGTCTAGGTCTTTTGCTTCTCTCTCGAGTCCTGCAGCCACACATTTTGACACATCAAGTATTGGGACAATCTGCGCGGCTTCCTCGGGAGTCAGCGGGTCAATATCATCCGCTCCTGCCATGAGTTCATCAAATTCCGCCTTTGAAGATTGACTTGCTACATGCAGCACGCCCCGATTAGACAAAACCGAGTTTGGAAAGAACTCTACCGGCAAATCCTGAAACATGTCCCAAGAAGCTTTATTGAGTTTCTTGATCGCATCATTGCCATAGTTCATGGCAAACATCGCAGCGGAGCGACCTGTGGAATGGTAGCCCGGACGCGCCTCCATATCCAACACGACCACTGAATTTGACTGCGCCAATTGCGCAGAAATGCCCGCGCCGGCTATGCCTGCACCAATCACCAAAACATCAACTTGCCGAACCATCAAATCAACTCTTTTTCAGACTCATTGTTCAAATGGTGCACAGCATTGGGCGGCAATTGCAAGCCTGAATCAACAGTTTAAGCTCTTGATTCCAGTTTTGCAGAAACAACAGCAAACCATTGCAATCAAACTATCTTCCCAATGCATAGCCCTGCATGAACCGAGCATTTGCACCCGCGCGCAAATATCCCCCAGTTTTGGACGCAGCTGTCATGCGACCAAGCGTCCAGTCGCCATCAACCTGCAGTTTATGCCCTTTGCGCTTCAACTCCTCAACAGTGGATTGGCCAAAACGCCCCTCAACAACAAGGTGCCCTGCATCGGCTTCACGCGGATAAAACGAACTGGTTACATGGTTGGTGTGGAAACCTGGTGCATCAATTGCTTCCTGCAGATTTTGCCCAAAATGCACATAACGCAAGAAATGGTGCAAAGACCACTGATCTTGCTGGTCGCCACCCGGCGTTCCAAAGATCATTTCTGGCGCCCCATCTTTCATTGCCATGGAAACAGACAATGTTGTACGCGGCCTTTTGCCCGGCGCAATGCAGGACGCAGAGCGCTCGTCCAGCCAAAACATTTGCGCGCGGTTGGTCAAACAAAACCCAAGTTCAGGCACAACGGGGGAACTTTGCAGCCAACCACCACTTGGCGTTGCGGTGACCATATTTCCCCACCGATCAATGATATCCAGATGACACGTATCACCCTTAGTGCGCCCGTCGCTTCCGGTTGGCAATTCATCAAAACGTGCAACAGTAGGCTCACCCATATCCTTGTTTTGGCGGCCCTCCGGCGTCTCGCCTTTGGGACGATCAACCAACGGCCCGCCAAATCCTTCAACGCGGCCGGGACGCTGTTCAAACGAAGCGGTTTCACCAATCAGCTTGCGCCGCTGATCATTATAGTCGTCACTCAATAGCTTTGCCATCGGCACGCCGACGAAATTGGGGTCTCCATAAAAGCGTTCGCGATCCGCAAACGCTAATTTGGCTGCCTCTGCCACAAGATGCACAAAATTCGGATCGGTGGGAGACAACCCATCCAAATCAAATCCCTTAAGCAATGCCAATTGCTGCAAAAACGTTGGCCCCTGCCCCCATGGACCAGTTTTGAGCACCTCATAGCCCTTATACGAATAGCTTAGCGGCTCTTCGTAACTGGCGTGCCAACTCGCCATATCTTGCCCGGTCAACAGGCCGCCATTTCGTTGGCCCGAAGTATCCATAAATTCGTTTTCACGGAAAAAACTGTCGATCGCCTCGGCAACAAAACCTTCGCGCCAGATCTTACGTGCATTTTCAATCTGGCGGTCACGACTTCCGCCAATGCTCTCGGCTTCTTCAATAATCCGCAGATATGTTGCGGCAATTGCTGGATTGGCAAATCGACCACCAACTTTTGGCACTGCACCGTTGGGCAAATACACTTGGGCAGAGGTGTTCCAGTGCTCATCAAAGAGCTGCTTAACGTTACCAATGGTGCCAGCGATGTTTGGCAGAACAGGAACACCATTTTGCGCATAAGATATGGCATAAGACAGCACGTCACGAACATGCAATGTGCCGTAGTTGAGCAACATCATCATCCATGCATCAAAAGCGCCAGGCACCACAGCGGATAACAACCCACTGCCCGGCACAATATTGAGATCAAGCGATCTATAAGCGTTTAGAGTGGCATTTGCTGGGGCAACGCCCTGCCCACACACAACCCTTGGCGCCTCGCCATGCTTTGCAATCAGCATAGGAACTTCACCACCTGGGCCGTTTAAATGCGGCTCAACAATTTGCAAAGTAAACCCGGTCGCAACAGCCGCGTCAAAAGCGTTTCCGCCCCGTTCCAGCACCGACATCCCCACACCTGAAGCAATCCAGTGCGTAGACGCCACAACGCCAAAGTCACCCAATATTTCTGGTCTGGTTGTAAAATTCCGCATGTGCCTCTCCCTTACTGCAACTGGCGACATTAAGGGTAAAACTGAATTATTCAAGGAATGGTTGTACCAATTTCACATTGAATCCAAAATCGCAATGCAATAGCACATGCCGCCAACCAATTGTGCGTAAAACTTTTGTGGCATTAGCTATTGATTTCTGTGGGTTTTCCGCGCTTAAACTCACGTCAGCAAAAAATTGGTTGGGACAAAAATTGGCAAAACTAGCAAAAAAAGCACCTCGCAATCCACAGAAAACTGGCAAGCCAGCGCCAACCGTGCGCGCTTATGAGGGCGTTGTTGCCAAAATTCGGTTGCTAATCGAACAAGACAATCTTGGCCCCGGCGATATCTTGCCCCCAGAACGCCAATTATCACAAAGATTCAAAGTATCCCGCCACTCCTTGCGCGAGGCCATTCGCGTGCTGCAAGAACAAGGTGTATTGGCTGCCCGACAAGGCAGCGGGAACTATATTCAGGCCGCAAGCCAAGCGGACTTGGTCCGAGCACTCGGGTTTTCAACAAAAGGCAGCACACGAAAGCTCTTTGATTTGTTTCAAATGCGCGAAATGCTGGAGCCACAAATTGCAGGACTAGCAGCGAAATTTGCGACGAAAGAACAACTGGATATCATTAAGGGGTACGCCACTTTGGTGGAACAAACCGAAGATTTCCTTGAGGGACAAAAACACGATCAAGCTTTTCATGAAGCCATTGCTGCCGCCACGGGCAACGAATTGCTATTTAACGTGCTACGCGAGATCAACAAAAGCATGCTGCCAACCGCAACGTCACCGGTTGAACGGCATCGCCGTGACCAGATTTCAAATCATGGACACAAACGCATTGTTGCGGCCATTGAGGCCAAAGACAGCATTGCCGCAACAGAAGCGATGCGGCTGCATATTTCCGAAATCAAGTCAGAAGTGATTTAGCCAATCCGATCACAATCGAATTGGCTAAATTATGTTAGACGACTGCGCGCAAATTGCGCAGTGGTCGGCCCGTAACAAGGTTTTGCGCTACAGAAACAATGGTGTCTGCATCAATGCCATAGTGACTGTATAGATCACTAACTGTTCCCGTTTGCCCAAAGTGCTCTACACCCAAAGGAATAGTTTCGTGTCCTGCAACCGCGCCCAACCAACTCAAAGTTGCCGGGTGGCCGTCTGTCACAGTAATGATCTTACAGTGCGGTGGCAGTTCAGCCAGCATCCGTTCAATGTGTGACATCGCGCCAATATTCCCACGACGACGGGCCCGTTGCGCAGCGGTCCAACCCGCATTTAGCCGATCCGCTGACGTACAAGCGAGCACGCCAATGTCTCGGCGGTCTTCGCCAATGCGGCCTGCAGCCTCAAGTGCCTCTGGGGCAACAACACCTTGATAGGCAATCACAACATCGCAGTTGGCACCCGGCTTGCGCCACCAGTACGCACCATCAATAACTCCTTGTTTGAACTCTTCATCTTCGCGCCAAATGGGCTGTTCCAATGGACGTGTCGACAGGCGCATATAGATGGATCCACCCGTTTCATCACGAAGCCACGTGCGTTCGTCTGGGTCGCCTTCGCCATCGCGCTGCATATAGTCAAACGCCCAATTCATCACAACGGACAATTCGTCCAAATAGGCGGGTTCGAACGCGGCCAAACCATCCTGGCTCATCCCAATCAGTTGCGACCCAATTGATTGGTGCGCACCGCCTTCCGGCGCAAGCGTGATCCCGGATGGTGTGCCCACTATCATAAAACGGCTATCTTGGTAACAAGCGTAGTTCAATGCATCCAAGCCTCGGGCAACAAATGGATCGTAGACCGTGCCAATTGGCAACAAACGCTCGCCAAAGATGGAATGAGACAGACCAGCAGCACCAAGCATCAAGAACAGGTTCATTTCCGCAATGCCCAACTCAATATGCTGACCATCTGGTGAAAACTGCCATTTCTGTGCCGAAGGAATGGCCTCATCTTTAAACGTGTCCTGCAACACTTTGCGGTCAAACAAGCCTTTGCGGTTTACCCAACCACCAATATTGGTGGACACCGTCACATCAGGCGATGTGGTGATAATACGCTCAGAAAGCTTGTCGTCTCGTTTGCCAATAGCATCCAGGATTTTGCCAAAACCCGCTTGCGTTGATTGCATGCGGTCTGTCAATTTCACCGGTTCACCAACAGGAACGGCGTCGACATTGAAACGGCGTGTGCCTTTAGAAAAGAAAGGAACCTGATCCAAAAACGCCTGTGTTTTCTTTTCGTCGGCAATCGCACCAAACTTTTCCCACTCATTGCCGGTGTCAACACCAACATTTTTGCGGAAAATTTCCATTTGCGTAGGTGTCATCAAACCAGCATGATTGTCTTTATGCCCGGCCAGTGGCGTGCCCCAGCCTTTAATGGTGTAGGAAAGGAACATCGTAGGTTTATCATGATCAATGCTTTCAAACGCATCAACCAAAGTTTCCATGCACTGACCACCAAGGTTGTTCATTAGGGCCGAAAGCTCGTCGTCAGAACGCCTTTCCATAAGGGCCGTTACATCGCCCTGATCGCCAATTTGATCCAGCAAACGCTTGCGCCACGCAGCACCGCCTTGAAAGGTTAGTGCCGAGTAGAGTTGGTTCGGGCAATTGTCGATCCAATCCCGCAATTTGTCGCCACCTGGCTCCGCAAATGCAGCGCGCTGCAACGAACCGTGCTTAATGCGCACAACTTCCCAGCCAAAAGCTTTAAAGATCGTCTCAAGACGCTCCCAAAGCCCTTCCTTGATCACCCCATCAAGGCTTTGGCGATTGTAATCGATGATCCACCAGACGTTGCGAACATCATGTTTCCAACCCTCTTGAAGGCACTCAAAAATGTTACCCTCATCCATTTCCGCGTCGCCGATCAACGAAATCATTCGGCCCATGGGCTTGTCTTTCGCCCATTTTTTGGCCTGCAGATAATCCTGAATCATTGAAGCGAACGCAGTAATACCTACCCCTAGGCCAACTGAACCTGTTGAAAAATCAACATCATCAATGTCTTTTGTACGACTTGGATAGCTTTGCACGCCGCCGAACCCGCGAAAGTTTTCCATTTTCTCACGGGTTTGATTGCCCATGAGATATTGAATAGCATGGAAGATCGGCGATGCATGCGGCTTAACAGCAACACGATCTTCTGGTTTCATGACATGAAAATAGAGCGCCGTCATGATCGAAACAATTGAGGCAGACGATGCTTGGTGGCCGCCCACTTTTACGTCACCGTCGTCTTTTTTTCGCAAATGGTTCGCATTATGGATCATCCAACATGCGAGCCAGAGCACTTGGTTTTCCAACTGTTTAAGCTGCTCAATATCTTTTTTCATGGCGGTTCTCTCTTGGAGCATTTGTGACGAATTTTGCGCACGCCAAAGCGGTCGCGCACAAGCTCACTCTAAAGTTGTCAGACATCTTACATAAAAACAAAACAAGGGCAAGTCGTTGACCCTCAAAAGTGCACCCTGAACAGGCGGTGCAATCTGCGCAATTTGCGCAAACTACACCCCGTCCAGAGGAGCCGTTAAGCGACTTTTTCTTCTGCCATGGGCAGTGCTTGCATCAGATCTGCAATAATGTCATCTGGCTCTTCAAGGCCAACAGACATGCGGATCAAACCCTCACTGATCAGGTGTTTTGCCCGCTCTTCAGGCGTATAGGTTGAGTGCGTCATACTTGCAGGATGTTGGATTAGCGTTTCAGCGTCGCCAAGGCTCACCGCGCGCTTGATCATTTTGAGCTGGTTCATTGTTGACTTACCTGCCTCAATGCCACCAACTACTTCAAAAGCAATCATGCCGCCAAAGTCTTTCATGGTCCGTTTTGCAAGTTCGTGCTGCGGAAAGCTCTCTAGGCCCGGGAAGTAAACCTCTGAAACCATTGGGTGCGCTTCAAGCGCACGCGCCACTTTCATGGCATTGGCGCAATGGCGTTCCATGCGCAATTGCAATGTCTTAATGCCACGCAAAATCAACATCGCATTGAACGGCGCCATAACTGCACCTGTCATATCTTTCATGCCCACGACACGAATTTGGGTGATATCTTCAAGCGAGCCTGCAACCATGCCTGCAATCACGTCACCGTGGCCACCCAAATATTTGGTCGCAGAATGCACAACGATATCGGCACCCATCTCAATTGGGCGCATCAAATAGGGTGTGGTGTAGGTGCTATCAACAACAACCTTTGCGCCATGCTCATGTGCAATATCAGAAACAGCGGCCACATCGACCAAGCGCATATTCGGGTTTGCAACTGTTTCGAAGTAAACGATTTTCGTTTTGTCGCTGATTGCGGCCCGCACGTTTTCGGGATTGGTCATATCCACATGAGTGATTTTAATTCCGAACTTGGCCAAACCATGCGTGAAGAAAGCAAAGGTGCACCCGTAAAGGGTTTCGTCGCAAATCAACTCATCACCTGGCGCAAGAAACGTCCACATCACAGATGTGATGGAACCCATACCCGACGCGTTGGCCAAAGCCGCCTCAGCGCCCTCTAAAATGGCAATACGGCGCTCTAGCAAGTCACAGGTTGGATTGGAGATACGCGAATAAACATGACCCGGCTGCTCACCAGCAAAGATGTTGCCACCGTGCTCCGCACTTTCAAACGCGAACGTAGAAGTGAGGTGAAGCGGTGGCGTGAGTGCACCCTCTTCATCTAGTGGATCATAACCGTGATGAATCGCTCTTGTCGAAAACCCTAGCGGGCGACCCAATGCATCATCTTTCATTTCGCGTACCTCCAAAACAGTGACATGGCGGAAACTGCGCCATCCTTACCTTTTATAATACTGCTTTTCGAAGGGCATTTTCTGACTTTGTTTGCCGAAGAACTATGCTAGATTGGCATAATATTGCTCAATGGAGATAAAATTGGATAAAACCGACCAAAAGATCATTCGTCAATTGCAAGCCAATGGTCGCCTAACCAATCAAGAGCTGGCAGAACGGGTAAATCTGTCGCCTTCCCCTTGTCTACGGCGACTGAAGAACCTTGAAAAAAGTGGCATAATCAAAGGCTATTGCGCCATTGTCGACCAAAACGACTATGGATTACCAGTTACTGTTTTTGTGAGAATCAAACTGCAGCATCATACTGAAGATGCCGTCAAAGGATTCGAGCACGCCATTCAAACAATAGACGAAATCCTTGAGTGCCATCTCATGACGGGTGATTGGGACTATTTGATGCGCGTGGTGGTGGCCAGTCTTGAAGACTATGAACGGTTCACCCGCAAAAAGGTCCATAAAATCCCAGGCGTCGCAGCAATTGAAACAAGCTTTGCCTACGGCGAGGTCAAACGGATCAATGTGTTCCCAGCTGTCTAGAGTTGTCGTCTAGGCGCCAAAATCAGCGATTTATGGCTGGCATCTGATCGCGCGGTATGATTGCACCGGGAAACTGTATAACCCGCGCGGCAAGTTGTTGACCCGCCTTTGCACTCTCTTGAAGACTAGCACCCGCTAGCCGCGCCGCCAGCAATCCAGCACTAAAACTGTCACCAGCAGCAGTCGCATCAACTACTCTTGCAACAGTATCAAACTCAATGCTGTCTGTATTTCCATCAGCGTAAACAGTGATGCGGGCCGCCCCGTCCGTTACCACCAAGGCTGCTTCACCAAATTCCGAAAGCCGTTCAATAGTTTGCGCAACAGTTTTCGTATCAAAAACCGCAGCTCCCTCATCTTGCCCGATTTTTACAATTGTTGAAGCAGCAATCACCCGCCCCATCAAAGATGGCACATTGACGTGGGGTGAATGGCTTTGCCAAAGATGGGGGCGATAGTTCACGTCAAACATCACCTCCAGCCCCTTGGAAGCAAAAGCCTCTATGACATTAAGCAATCGCGCGCGCCCGTCGTCACTAAGAACCGCCAAGGTAATGCCCGATAAATAAAGCACGTCAAAGTCGAATAGAAATTCAACTTCTCGATCGGCGATTTCCCCCGTCAGCAGGTGCCGAACAGCAGCTTCGCTACGCCAATAGGTAAATGATCGTTCTCCCACACTGTCGGTGCTAATGGCATAAAGTCCTGGCGCACCAGCTTCTGTTTGCGCATAAGGCGAAAGAAACACCCGCTCATCATCCAATGCGGTTGCCAAGTTGCGCGCAAATGGCCCCTGCCCCAGGCGGGTCAAATATCCAACTTTGGCAGCTTCGCCCAACAATCGCGACAGATAAATCGCCGTATTCGCGGTGTCGCCACCAAAGCCAAATCCGGCAGAACCATCTGGTTGCAGACCGGACAACTCCAACATAACTTCGCCGACACATACAACTGATTTTGCCACAGGTAATCTCCGCATTTGCTTGCTCGTTTCCTAGCGCAATCTAGTGATGGGAGCCAGCCAAAGATACCAATATCAGTCCAATGAGATAGAACTTACCGATTTAGGAACGCGCACACAGCCAAACAACTTCATCGACGCCGCCGAATTTCGCGAACTGCGCCAGTTCTTTTTCCAACGCGTCAAAGCGCGCTTTGCCCCATTTGACCTTTTCTTCTTTCCAAAAGGCAATCACCTGCAAATGTTTTTTCTTGCGGTCCGCTTTCAATTCGATCCGTCCAACAAATCGATCATTTTGCAGCAGTGGGTAAACATAATATCCCCATTTTCGTTTTACCGCCGGCACAAATATCTCGATCGTGTAGTCAAACCCAAATAGACGTTTTAGTCTTGTCCGATCCCGGATCGTTGGGTCAAATGGGTTGATGATGCGCAATCGAGATGTAGGCTTCACCAACGCGGCCAATTCTTGCTCGACATCGCCAAATGCAAACGCCTCGGTCCAATTCCCGTCAGCCCCTTGCACCTCGACAGTTTCAAGACCAGCGCTTTCTGCCCAAGCTTTCACTTCCTTTGGACTAACTGCCTCCCAAAATTTCCGGATTTCGCTCAGATTGGCCACACAAAGCC
>NZ_CAKZPW010000206.1:0-7727 GCF_937139385.1 uncultured Maritalea sp.
CGCGCCCGCAGGCAGCGTAACATGCTGGCAACATTGTTCTTATCACAAGGGACGCCAATGTTATTGGCGGGTGACGAGTTCGCCAATTCTCAGATGGGGAACAACAACGCCTATTGTCAGGACAATGACATCGGATGGCTGAACTGGGACAAAGCAGACGCAGAACTGCAGTCGTTTGTCAGCAGCCTTTCTGCATTTCGACAGGATCATGTATGTGTACGTCAAAGTCGGTTTCTTCACGGGGCAAATCGCCCAAGCGATGGATACGCCGACGTCTATTGGACCAATTTTGATGGCGACCCATTAGAGTGGCGCGATCCGGGCCTGGCAATCCTGTGCCTGACGCTTAGGTGTTCCGCAGATTCACATGATTACGAACCCGATGGCGACGTGGTGTTTATCGTTTTCAACCGCAACCATGACGAAGGTCACGTCAGGTTGCCCGACACCCCAAGTGGGCAATATTTGCTCAATAGCTTCAAGGTAACCATTCCCACAGTAATCGGTGCTGTCGCCCTGTCGTGCATGACTGGCTTTGCCCTCGCGGTTTATAAGTTCAAAAGCAGCCTGCCGATTTTCTTTCTGTTTGTTGCGGGAAATTTTGTGCCGTTCCAAATTTTGATGGTGCCGGTGCGTGATTTGACACTGCACATGGGCGTCTACAACACCTGGCAGGGGCTGGCCTTGTTCCATATTGCGTTCCAAACCGGGTTCTGTACTTTGTTTATGCGCAATTTCATCAAGGCGTTGCCGTTCGAGCTAATCGAAGCGGCGCGTGTAGAAGGCGTTTCAGAAATTCGTATCTTTTGGTATGTGGTTCTACCCCTGATGAAACCGGCGATCGCTGCCCTTGCTGTGCTGATTTTTACGTTCATCTGGAACGACTATTTCTGGGCAACGGTGTTGACGCAAGGTGCTGACAATCAACCTATTACCGCCGGACTTTATTCCCTCAACGGCCAATGGGTTTCCTCCTGGCATCTTGTGTCTGCAGGCTCAATTGTGGCCGCGCTGCCACCCGTTGCCATGTTCTTTTTGATGCAAAAACACTTCATCGCTGGCTTGACGCTCGGCGCTGTTAAGTAGGACTTACCATGACGAAAAAAATTGCCTTCATTGGTGCGGGCTCCACCATTTTCATGAAAAATATCATTGGTGACGCCTTGCATTATGCTGCCCTCAGCGATGCGCATATCGCTCTGATGGATATCGACCAAACACGTTTGGATGAATCTGCGCTGGTGGCCAACAAGATGATTTCATCTTTGCGCGTAAGCGCGACCGTCACGACCCACACAAACCAACGTGAAGCGCTGATGGATGCTGATTTTGTGGTCGTCGCGTTCCAGATCGGTGGCTATGATCCTTGTACCATTACGGATTTTGAGATCCCCAAAAAGCACGGCTTGCGCCAAACAATCGCTGACACGCTTGGAATTGGTGGCATCATGCGCGGTTTGCGTACTGTGCCACATCTATGGGCGATTTGCGAGGATATGCGGATCGTTTGCCCGGATGCTTTGATGCTCAATTATGTGAACCCGATGGCGATCAATATGTGGGCGATTGCGGCAAAATATCCGGACATTAGACATGTGGGGCTCTGCCATTCTGTGCAAGGCACGGCAAAGGAATTGGCCGCAGATTTGGGCATTGACCCAGAAAGCTTGCGCTATCGTTGTGCAGGCATCAACCACATGGCCTACTTCCTCAATTTTGAGCAACGCCAGACAAACGGAACCTATGAAGACCTTTACCCTGCATTGCGCACGGGCTACGCCAATGGTTCGCTAAAACCAAAGACAAATCCTGATCAGCCACGGTGCCCGAACCTAGTTCGCTACGAAATGCTCAATCGCGTCGGCTACTTCGTGACCGAGAGTTCAGAGCATTTTGCTGAATACACCCCGTACTTCATCAAGAATGGCCGTGATGATCTTATCGAGCGATTTGGCATTCCGCTGGACGAATATCCCAAACGTTGCGTGGAGCAGGTTGAGGGCTGGAAAGCCCAAGCCGAAGCGTTCAAAAATGCGGACAAGATTGAGGTGTGTAAATCACACGAATATGCCGCCACCATTATGAATGCTATCGCCACGGGGGAACCCGCGGTGATCTACGGCAATGTGGCAAATGATGGCTTTATTCCCCAATTACCAGACGGCTGTGCGGTTGAAGTGCCATGTCTGGTGGACGCCAACGGCATCCAACCAACCGTTGTAACCGACATTCCTCCACAGCTGATTGCGCTGATGCGCACCAATATCAATGTGCAGGAATTGACGGTTGCCGCTTTAATCAATCAAGATATTGACCATATTTATCATGCAGCCATGTTGGACCCGCACACAGCGGCAGAGCTTGATTTAGATACTATTTGGGCCATGACATCTGAATTGCTTGAAGCCCATGCAAACTGGCTACCAACTTGGATTGCTGAACAGTTTAAAAAGAAAGATTACGCGTGACCGATAAGAAAAACCGTCGCAGCCAAGCTTGGTATGGCAAACTCGATAAAGACGGCTTTATCCATCGCTCTTGGATGAAAAATCAAGGCTTTCCAGATCATGTGTTTGATGGTCGCCCGATCATTGGCATTTGCAATACTTGGTCCGAACTAACCCCCTGCAATTCGGGATTGCGGGTGTTGGCTGAGGCGGTGAAACGCGGCGTTTGGGAGGCCGGTGGCTTCCCCGTCGAGTTTCCCGTCATGAGCCTTGGCGAAACGCAAATGAAGCCAACGGCAATGTTGTTCCGCAACTTGTTGGCGATGGATGTTGAAGAAAGCATCCGCGCATACGGTATCGATGGTGTGGTGCTTTTGGGCGGTTGCGACAAAACCACCCCAGGTCAGTTGATGGGCGCGGCCTCTGTCGACCTACCCACCATTGTGGTAAGTTCCGGTCCCATGCTCAATGGCAAGTATAAAGGCGAAGACATAGGCTCAGGCACTGACGTTTGGAAATTCTCAGAGGCTGTACGTGCTGGTGATATGACCTTGCAGGACTTTATGGCCGCTGAAAGCGGCATGTCCCGCTCAGCAGGCGTGTGCATGACGATGGGCACCGCCTCCACCATGGCTTCAATTGTTGAGGCGATGGGCATGAGCTTGCCCACAAACGCGGCTTTGCCAGCAGTTGACGCGCGACGCACATCGTTGGCGCACTTAACCGGCAAGCGCATTGTTGAAATGGTGGAAGAAGATTTAGTGATGTCCAAAGTGGTCACCAAAAACAGCTTTGAAAATGCTATTTTGGCCAATGCGGCGGTCGGTGGCTCCACCAACGCCGTGGTGCATTTGTTGGCGATGGCCGGACGGGTTGGTGTTGATCTGAACCTAAAGGACTTCGAACTGGGCAGCGACGTACCGCTTCTGGTCAATTGCATGCCTTCAGGCAAATACCTGATGGAAGATTTTTGCTATGCTGGCGGCATGCCCGTTGTGCTCAAGGAACTGGGCGATCAGTTGCGCCCCGCCAACACGGTGCTCAATAAAGATATATCAGTGTTTGCGGATGGCGCTGAGTGCTTTAACCGCGACGTCATCTACTCGTATGATGCGCCGCTAAAACCAGCATCCGGTCTGCGGGTGTTGCGCGGCAATCTCGCGCCCAATGGCGCAATCATTAAGCCGTCAGCTGCAACAGACGCCTTGTTGGAGCATGAGGCTGAAGCCTATGTTTTTGACAGCATTGAAGATTTGAAAGCCAACATCGATCGTCCAGATTTACCGGTGACCAAAGACACGATTTTGGTGCTAAAAGGCTGTGGGCCAAAAGGTTACCCGGGCATGCCCGAAGTTGGCAATATGCCCATACCGCAAGTTTTGGTTGAAAAAGGCGTGCGCGATATGGTGCGTATTTCAGATGCGCGCATGTCCGGTACTGCGTTTGGAACCGTCATCCTGCATGTCAGCCCAGAAGCTCAAGCCGGTGGTACACTGGCACTCGTACAAACAGGTGATCGTATTCGTGTCAGCGCATCAAAAGGCGAACTGGAACTGCTTGTAGACGAAGCAGAACTGGAAACGCGCCGCGCGGCTTGGCAACCAGATCAACCCCACTATGATCGTGGCTATGCAAAACTCTATATCGATCATGTTATGCAGGCCGATAAAGGCGCGGATTTAGATTTCTTGGTCGGCAAAGATACACGTCCAGTCACAAGGGAAAGCCACTAATGAGTGAGAATGTCACTTTTCATGACCTTAAGGGGCAAAGCGTGTTCATCACCGGCGGTGGTTCGGGCATTGGGGCTTCTTTGACGGAAGGTTTTCTGCAGCAAGGCGCGAATGTGGCCTTTGTACAGCGTTCAGACGCAAGCGAATTTGCAGACGAGATGGGCAAAAAATACAACAATAAACCCATGTTTATCAAATGTGACATCACCGATATTCCCTCTTTGCGCTACGCAATGAAAGAGGCGGCAAAAGCCTTTGGCCCAATCACGGTGATGGTCAACAATGCGGCGAATGACAAGCGGCATAGTCTTGAAGGCTATACGGTTGAAGAATGGGACTTGGCGATGGACGTCAATTTGCGTCCGCACTATTTTACGGCCCAAGCGGTTGCTAAAGACATGGCCAATTCCGGTGGCGGGTCGATCATCAATTTCTCATCGATTTCCTATATGATGGGCAATGCTGGCTACACGTCCTATGTAACATCCAAAGCAGGCATAACGGGACTTACGCGGGCACTGGCGCGCGAATTGGGTCCAGACAATATTCGGGTGAATGCCTTGTTGCCCGGTTGGGTTTTGACTGAGCGACAATTGGACAAATGGGCCACACCTGAAGATTTGGCTTCTCACTTGGCCAAACAGTGCATTAAAGAACACTTAGTGCCAGATGATATTGTCGACGCAACGCTTTTTTTGGCGTCAAAAGCGAGCCGCATGATGACCGGGCAAGCAATGGTTGTTGATGGCGGCGTCGTGGTAACAGGATAAGATGATGAACAATAAAATTGAATGGATCGCATTGGATTGGGGCACCACCCATTTTCGGGCTTGGGCAATGGGTGCTGGTGGCAAAGTGCTTGATCAGGTCAAATCAGATCAAGGTATGGGCAGCCTGACGCAAGACCAGTTTGAACCAATCTTTTTATCCCACGTGCAGCCTTGGCTTGAAGGGCGCACTCATCCGCTCAGTGCTTTTGCTTGCGGTATGGTGGGGTCGAAACAAGGCTGGATTGAAGCTGAATACATTGCAACACCTTGCGCACCGCCGCGCAACGAACAATTGGTTCAGGCGCCAATTTCAGATCCGCGTATCCAAGTGTTCATTGTTCCCGGCCTTTCACAGTTTAAACCCGCTGACGTTATGCGCGGCGAAGAAACGCAAATCGCTGGCTTCTTGGCCAGCATGCCAAATTTTGACGGGGTGGCTTGTTTGCCCGGCACCCATTCCAAATGGGTGACGATCTCTAAAGGTGTGGTCAAACATTTCACCACCTTTATGACCGGCGAAATGTTTGGCCTTTTGTCCAAAAAATCTGTGCTGCGTCATTCTGTGGCCGGTCGTGGGTGGGACAATGCGGCATTTATCGCGGGCGTCAAACTGTCCATGGACACGCCTGAATCAACTGCCCAAGAACTGTTTGCCATCCGGCCGCAATCCATGTTGCACGGGCTGCCCGCCAACGAAGCGCGGGCCAGACTTTCAGGCCTATTGATAGGCGCAGAATTGCGCGCCACGGAGCATTTGTGGTCATCTCGCGATGTTTGCATCATCGGGGACCCAAAACTTACAGAGCACTACAACAAAGCGCTTGAGTTTTACAATTGTAAGGCGACCATTGCTGATGGTGATATGATGACCCTTGGCGGCTTGCATGCAACAGCTGTTTCAGCCATGGAGCAGGCGTCTTAATGGCCAGAAAAATCATCGCTATCTTGCGCGGCATTAAGCCAGAAGAAGCCGTGGCACTAACGCGCGAAATCATTGATGCTGGCATCACATTAATTGAAGTGCCGCTCAACTCTCCCCAGCCGTTTGATAGCATAAGTGCCATGCGCCACGCTTTTGATGGGGTTGCACAAATTGGCGCCGGGACCGTGCTCACCTTGGCCGATGTTGCCGCGCTCAAAGCCGCCGATGGACAATTTGTCGTTTCGCCTGACTGCAATGTTGAGGTGATCAAGGCCACCAAAGCCGCCGGCATGAATTCATACCCGGGCGTCTTCACCGCTACTGAATGCTTCGCGGCCATCCATGCGGGGGCAGATGGGTTGAAACTATTCCCCGCGAGCGTTTTGGGTACAAGCGGCCTGAAAGCATTGCGCGCTGTTTTGCCATCCACCATTGACGCTTACGCAGTGGGCGGGGCCGGTCCAGACAATTTTGACCAATGGCACACAGCTGGCGCAAACGGCTTTGGCATCGGCACCGCGATTTATAAACCTGGTGATGACGCGGCGACGGTACGCGCAAAAGCCGACGCGATTGTTGCTGCCTACGACAAGGTGTTTGGGTGATGCAAATTGAGGTTTTGGATGATCACAAATGCTCATTGGGGGAGGGGCCGCTTTGGCATCCCAAAACCGGAGACTTTTTTTGGTTCGACATCGACAAAAAACTCCTTTTGAAACGTTCCGGCACAAGTGTGGAACAAATACAGTTTGACCGGCATGTTTCAGCCGCTGGCTGGCTAGATGAGCAAAATTTGCTGGTTGCGGACGAATTTGGCCTGTTCCAGTTTAATCATCTGACCAAAGATGAAACACGCATTGCTGACATTGAGAATGACAATCCCATCACCCGCTCAAACGATGGGCGCGCTGATCCGTTCGCAGGATTTTGGATTGGCACCATGGGCAAAAAGGCTGAACCAGAAGCAGGTGCGATCTATCGCTACTACCGTGGTGAGGTGCGCCAACTATTTGACAAGATTAGTATTTCCAACTCGATCTGTTTTTCACCAGATGGCGAATATGCCTATTTTACGGACACGGTGACCAAAAAAATCATGCGCCAGACGCTGGATCAAACACACGGTTGGCCAGTCGGCGAGGCGGAGTTATTTGCCGATTTGAGCGGAGATGACCTCAATCCAGATGGCTCGATTGTGGACGCAAATGGCAACCTTTGGAATGCCCAGTGGGGGGCGGGACGTGTCGCACAATATGCCAAAGATGGTTCATTTTTGCGCGCCATTGAGTTCCCCGCCAGCCAAGTCACTTGCCCCGCATTCGGCGGTGAAAATCTGGACCAACTCATTGTCACATCCGCAAAAATCGGTTTGGGCGACAAAGAAGAATTTGCAGGCTGCACGTTCAGCGTTAGTCTGAACGTTAAAGGCCAAAACGAACATCAAGTGGTGCTTTAAATGACCATAAACCGCGCACTCGGCACTTGCTATTACCCTGAACAGTGGCCCCGCGAACAGTGGGAACAAGACGCCAAACGCATGGCAGAGTTGGGTCTAAAATGGGTGCGCATTGGTGAGTTTGCATGGAGCCGGATTGAGCCAGAGCATGGCTCTTTTGAATGGGATTGGCTTGATCAAGTAATTGAAATATTGGGTCAAAATGGCTTGAAGGTCGTGTTAGGTACGCCGACAGCAACCCCGCCACGCTGGATGATTGACCGTCATCCTGACATTTATGCAGCAGATGAAAACGGCAATCCACGCAAGTTCGGCTCACGCCGCCACTATTGTTTTTCCCACCTTGGTTATCGCGCGGAATGTGAGCGCATCGTCGAGTTTTTGGCGAACCGCTACGGG
>NZ_CAKZPW010000207.1:0-7731 GCF_937139385.1 uncultured Maritalea sp.
ACAAAGTGACCATACGTTGCTCGTGCGACAATGTCCGGTATGGCGAAAAGTTCAGTAAGATACAGTAGTTTTTTCGCTTAAAAACGGTGTGCCCGAAGAACTTCTGGCACTGCTATGAGCATCAATACCACTGCGGCGATCACAAATAGCCAACTTCCGATAAATTGATACAAAAGTGCACCGCAGCCCCCGCCCATGAAAAAGCAAACAAGGGTCAGACTGTGAAGCCAAAGCTTTGGCATCGCATCGTGACGCGACTTATTATCACCCAACAATGCCGCCAATTCGATGCCGATATCGGTTGCCATTCCAGAAACATGAGTTGTACGCACCCGCGCCCGTGAAATCATTGTCGTGACTGCGTTTTGAAGCCCCATTACGAAACTTAGGACGATAACCAGAAACGTTTCATTTGTATTGGTCGATGACAGGCCAAGAGCAATGCCCAATACAAAAAGTATAACGGCCTGCGCGGTAATCGCTAAAGCGTAAACGGAACGTATTTGTCGACTTTCACCGACCTGAATAGCAAGTGCTGCCATGCTCGCCCCAAAGACAAAGGCAACCACTAGTCCCAAAAAAGAAAGTGAGATTAGAATTCCACCGTTTGCGAGCTGATCTGCTGCGGCAGAAATGTTGCCTGTCATATTCGCTGTAAAGGATCCCGCAATTAGGAACCCAACAGCGTTCAACGCCCCTGCAACAGAAGAAAGCAGTCCTGCCAGCACCAAATCAATGTTTGATGTGCGGTTATCGCCAACTTTGATTAACACGGGAGTGCCTCTTGAACTCGTCTTGCCGTAGTGACGTTTAGCATTTTACACTTTCAGCAGTCATTTAGATCGCGCACAAATGATCGTTTTTGTGGGACTTGTAAACTACCTCGTTCCTCCCCTTCAAAAAAACAGTTCCAAATCCAAACAACAGCCACAAGTTTCACTTCAGCTGTCATAGCTGTCTTTCGCGCCATTTCAGAGTTTCGGTAAAAAGGGCTCAAGGCAGTCATTTGCAATCAACAGCGGCACAAAAAAGGGCCAGCCCGAAGGCTGACCCTTATAATTTATTTCATTTCAACCCAAAGGCCTAGTGATCAACGTTGCTCCACAAGCGACGCTTAACCAGATACATCATGCCTGTTAGCAAGATGAGGAACATGATCACGCGGAAGCCAAGTTCCTTCCGTGCAGTCATGTCGGGTTCTGCAAGCCACATCATGAAGGCAGAAACGTCTTTTGCATATTGCTCAACAGTTTCAGGTGCATTGCCTTCATAGTCCACAATCTCAGCTGACAATGGTGGTGCCATTGAGATTTTGTGACCTGGGAAGTGATCGTTGTAATATTGACCATCGCCAAGCTCTACGCCGTGCGGTGCTTCTTCATGATAACCAACGAGCAGGTTGTAGATATAGTCTGCACCGCCCTCTTGGTAAGCTGTGAAGTAGTTGCCAATCCAGTTCGGGAATTTTTGCGGCACGTTACGTGCTTTTGCCAAAACTGAAAAATCCGGAGGAACAACACCATTGTTCGAGCCAGCGGCCTCAAGCGGCGTTGAAAACGGATTTGGCCACGTATCTGCAGCAATAGCAGGACGCTCGCCATCTTCAACTTCCAAGTCAATCACAGTGTACTCAGCGGCAAGTGCTTTCACCTGAGCTTCTGAATACTCAGTGCCCCCCTTTTTGCTCAACATACGGAAGCTGAACAAATCGGCAGAGTGGCAAGAAGAACAAACTTCTTGGAACACTTGGAAACCACGCTGCAATTGCGCTGGGTCATATTTGCCGAACACGCCGGCAAAAGACCAATCCTGCAACACAGGATCCGGACCATCGCCACCACCTGCAGCAAATGCAGTACCAGCTGACAATGTGCTCGCTGCAATTAGGACAGCGCTGATGATTTTTGTGAATTTTTTCATCATCTCTCTCCTATTCAGCCGCTTTCGGGGCGCTCTTAGCAAGAACACTTTCCGAAATGCTAGCTGGTAGCGGTTTGGTTGTTTCAATATTTGGCAAGAACGGCAAGATCACCAAGAAGTAGAGGAAATAATAAGCCGTGCACAATTTCGCGAAGAACAAATATACGCCTTCAGCTGGCTGTGCGCCAAGATATGTCAAACCGATGAAGCTGATGACCCAAACCCAATAGAACCAACGGAACATTGGACGGAAAGCGCCGGAGCGTACTTTCGAACGATCAAGCCATGGCACAAAGAACCACACAACGATCGAACCAAACATCATGATCACGCCGCCGAGTTTACTGTCGATCGGACCTACGTTGAAGTCGATCGCACGCAAGATGGCGTAGAATGGCAAGAAATACCACTCAGGCACAATGTGCGGAGGCGTTACCAATGGGTTGGCAGGAATATAGTTATCTGGGTGACCCAAAATGTCTGGCGCGAAGAACACGAACCAAGCAAATGGGATCATAATAACCAAGACCGCAAACAGGTCTTTCATGGTGAGATATGGGTGGAAAGGAACAGTGTCCGCCTTGCTCTTCACTTCAACGCCAGTTGGGTTGCCGTTGCCTGGTACGTGCAATGCCCAAATATGCAAGGCAACAATGCCAACCAACATAAATGGCAACAAATAGTGCAACGAGAAGAAGCGGTTCAATGTTGGGTTATCCACCGCAAAACCGCCCACAAGAAGGGTTTTGATGCTGTCACCAACAACGGGGATCGCTGAGAAGAAGTTCGTGATCACGGTTGCGGCCCAGAAGCTCATTTGGCCCCAAGGAAGCACATAGCCCATGAATGCAGTCGCCATCATCAACAAGAAGATGGTACAGCCCAAAATCCAAAGCACTTCACGTGGCGCTTTGTATGATCCGTAATAAAGACCACGGAAAATATGGACATAAACCGCAAAGAAGAAGAATGATGCGCCGTTTGCGTGGGCTGACTGAATGTAGCGGCCCCAGTTCACATCGCGACGGATATGCTCAACAGAGTTGAACGCAAGATCCACATGCGGTGTGTAGTGCATCGCAAGCACAACGCCGGTAACGATTTGCAGGACCAAGAAGATCGCCAAAATCGCGCCAAACGTCCACCAGTAGTTCAGGTTTTTTGGTGACGGAAAGTCAACAAATGAGTCATAGCCAAGACGGATGATCGGCAAGCGCTCATCCATCCATTTTTCAAAACCAGAATTTGGTTTGTAATTACTTTGATGTGCCATCAGACTGCCCCCTAACCAATCTTAATCACTGTATCGGACGTAAAATCATAGTCCGGAACAATAAGGTTTTCAGGTGCAGGCCCCTTACGGATACGGCCAGCAGTGTCATAGTGCGAACCATGGCATGGGCAGAACCAGCCATTGTAATCGCCCGCTTCACCCACTGGGATACAACCCAAGTGCGTGCACACACCAATCATAACAAGCCACTCTTCGTGACCTTCTTTGACGCGTTCAGCATCTGACGCTGGATCTTTAAGATCTGACAGCGGCACTGCTTTCGCCTCTTCAATTTCGCTTTGTGTCCGACGACGGACAAAAACAGGCTTTCCGCGCCACTTCACAGTGACGGATTGCCCAACTTCAATTGAAGAAATATCTAATTCGATAGAAGCCAACGCCAAAGTTGAGGCGTCCGGGTTCATTTGGTCAACAAGCGGCCATGCCACGGCTGCGGCACCTACCGCGCCAACAGCGCCCGTTGCGAAATAGAGAAAATCTCTTCTGTTCGGTTCTGAATTGCTTTGTGTAGCCAAGGTCAAGATCCCTACCTAAGATCGTTCATCCGCTCCCGCTCAACTATCCATATCCTAGATAGCAGAATCACCCCCATCTGAAACAGATGAAGCGGAAATCGCGGCCTTTTTTGCACTCTATAAAGCGCTTGTCCAGCCTTTGCGGCGCGAACTGGTAAAAACTGCGACACAATACCCTAGAAATTTGCCCTTTCTGCCCCATATAGAGCCAAAATTTCCCAATCGCTTTGCCAAAGCGGCCAAAACCACTCGACAAGTGCGCCCAAAACCGCTTTGTGGACTATTCGCCTTAAGCAAAAGAATGAGTTTTTACCGTGACAATTTCCCTCGCCCTCTATCAGCCCGATATTCCACAAAATGCTGGCACGCTGATGCGGCTGGGGGCGTGTCTTGATTTACGTGTGCATCTTATTCACCCCACTGGCTTTCTTTTTACACAGAAATCCTTTCGCCGCGCCGGAATGGATTATTTAGATCAAGTAGATCTGGTGGAGCACAAAAGCTTTGACGCCTTTAACGACTGGCGCACGGGTGAGACCAAACGCTTGGTCCTCTTGACCACAAAATCTTCAATTCCACACACCCAAGCCACTTTTGATGCTAATGACGTTTTGATGGTGGGACGTGAAAGCGCGGGGGTGCCTGACGAGGTCGCAAACATCTCTGATCTCAATTTGCGCATCCCCATGCGACAAGATATGCGCTCTATCAATGTCGCCATATCCGCTTCTCTTGTGCTAAGCGAAGCGCTACGTCAAACCAACCATTGGGCAAATCTTTCATGACCAGTTTCGATCTTGATCAAAAAAAGCAACAAGCCAGCGCATGGTTCCGCGAATTGCGCAATCAGATTTGCTTGGGTTTTGAACAGCTTGAAGACGAATTGGTCGGCACGCTTTCCGATCAAGCCCCAGGACGGTTTGAGCGCAAACAATGGGACCGCACAGACCAAACCACCGGAAACCCAGGTGGTGGCGGCGAAATGTCGATCATGAAAGGCCGCGTGTTCGAGAAAGTTGGCGTGCATATTTCAACCGTGCATGGCGAGTTTTCAGAAGATTTTGCAAAAGGCATGCCCGGCACAGAACAGTCTCGCGCCTTTTGGGCCAGCGGCATTTCGCTGATCGCCCACCCGCAAAACCCAAATGTTCCTGCCGTGCATATGAACACCCGCATGGTCGCCACCAGCGAGTGGTGGTTTGGCGGCGGCGGCGATCTAACCCCTGTTTTGGACAGACGTCGCAACCAGAAAGATAAAGACACCATAGATTTCCACGCAGCGATGAAAGCCGCATGTGACGCACATGAATGTGCCGACTACCCCAAATACAAAAAATGGTGTGATGACTATTTCTATCTGCCGCATCGCAAGGAACCACGCGGCACCGGCGGCATTTTTTATGATCGCCACAATTCAGGCGACTGGGACGCCGATTTCGCCTTCACGCAGAATGTGGGGCTGAACTTCAAAGAGATTTACAATCAGCTGGTACGTCGCAACTTCAACAATGCGTGGACAGAAGCGGACCGCGAAGAGCAATTGGTGCGTCGCGGACGCTATGTGGAGTTTAACCTGCTTTATGATCGGGGCACCACGTTTGGCTTAAAAACTGGCGGCAATGTGGAGAGCATACTGTCTTCCATGCCCCCTGCAGTTAAGTGGCCATAGGCAAAAACAAAAAAAAGAATCTCAAGCCTGTCGAATTCCGCTTATCCTAAACGACTATTGGGTATAGGCGCCAAAAAGCGCGCCTTTTGGGAACAACATAAGGATACGCAAATGCAATTCATGGCTCTCATTTACAATGCTGAAGGTTCAGAATCTTCATATGAAGGCGGCATGGAAAAAATCATGGCCGACTATTGGAAATTTGGAGAAGAGGCCAAAGCGGCCGGCGTGATGGTTACTGGCGATGCGCTTGAAGCCGTTTCAACCGCCACCTCCATCCGCGAACGCAATGGCAAGGTCGAACTGACTGACGGCCCATTTGCTGAAACAAAGGAACAATTGGGCGGCTACTATTTGCTCGAATGCAAAGACCTCGACCAAGCCATTGAGTGGGCACAAAAAATCCCGACGGCAAAATACGGCACGATTGAAGTGCGCCCTGTTATGGTCTTCGATCAATAATTGTCTGAGATTGAACACCATCTGACCCGAGCCTTACGCAAAAGCTCGGGTCGGATATTGGCCAGCTTGATCAAAAGCTTTGGTGATTTTGACAAAGCCGAAGATGCGCTGCAAGACGCCGCGGCTGAAGCGCTGCGTGTTTGGCCAACAAATGGCATACCTCACAATCCAGCAGCATGGCTGCACACGGCGGCCAAGCGCCGCGCGATAGATAAAATCCGCAAAGACACGCGCCACCATGCCAAAGAAACGCAGCAGATTTTGATCGATCTTGAAGCCACCAAGGAAGATATGTCTGAAACCGACTACGATATTCCAGACGAACGCTTGCGGCTCATGTTCACCTGCTGCCACCCCGCATTGTCCAACGAAGCGCAATTGGCGCTCACCCTAAGAACACTAGGCGGCCTGACGGTGCGCGAAATTGCCCGAGCCTTTCTAAGCAGCGAAACAGCGATGCTGCAGCGGATCACTCGAGCCAAAAAGAAGATCCGTGACGCTGGCATTCCCTATGAAGTTCCTGGCATTGAGCAATTAGCCGGACGCCGCGTGGCTGTGCAAAAAACCATCTATTTGATCTTCAACGAATCCTATTCAGCCTTTGAGGGTCAAACGCTTACCCGCGATGATCTCGCCAAAGAAGCGATCCGCCTTGCGGCCCTATTGTTTCGACTTGATCCCTGCCCCGAAACGGGCGGCCTTTTGTGTTTGATGCAATTTACCCACGCGCGCCGCGCCGCCCGAACCGACAATGACGGCCAAATGGTCAGCCTTGAACACCAAGACCGGAGTTTGTGGGACCACAAAACGATCAAGCAAACCAATGCGCTATTGGTTGAGCAGATTAAACTTGGCCAATTTGGTCCCTATCAATTCCAAGCAGCCATCAGCGGCTTGCACTGTCAAGCGCAAAGCTGGGGCGCTACCGACTGGCAACAAATTGCAGCTCTTTATCAAGCACTCACGGCATTTGATCCTTCCCCCGTGGTGCAACTCAATGCTGCCATGGCACAAGCCAATATGGGTGAGGTGCAAACTGCACTCGCAAGGCTACAAACGTTGGAAGACGAGCTTAAGGGTTACCAACCCTTTTTCGCGGCCCGCGCAGAACTTCATCTTATGCGAGGCGACAAAACATCGGCACTAACCGACCTAGACCGCGCCATCGACCTCACAAAGAATCTCATCGAGCGAAGATTCTTGCTCGATAAACGAGAAAATGTTGCAATTTGCAAAAGTGACACCGAAAATTAACCGTTCACTAACCATAATCGCCGTCATGAAAGCACAATTATACGGCCAGAATGTACCGATGTGGAAATCAAATCAGCTGTGGCGCGCAGCCCGCTTGAAGCACATCCAAAAAGACATTCAAAGCACACAGTTTATGACTGATTCAATTTTTGGCGGCCAGTTCCAAGCCACCTATCAGCAAAATGCTATGGTGCTCAAAATTGCCACACAAAGAGCGCTGAAAAAAGCTTAGGCTTCAGACAGCAAACTGTCACGCTTCAAAGCAAAACCGCTTTCAACCCAGCGCTTTTCTAGTTTCGTTAGGACTTGCCCCATATCGGGCCCTGGCGCATGTCCCAGTTCGATCAAATCTTGCCCTTTAACTGGAAACTCCGGCGCCACCCAAGTTTGCGCCACTTTCAATAGCCGCAAGTAACCCGATGCGCGCTCAACAGCTTCCATGCTTTCGCCAGACTTTTGTCGCATGCTCGCCAAGGACAATTGAAGTGCAGCAATAGTGGCGGCTTGATCACCCCAATAGATCTGCGCCTTAAGCTCTTGATCCTTCATTTCAGCATTTAACCCTTCAACCATCGCCCATTTTTGCAATTGGTCTGCCTCTGCATTCGACAAACGAA
>NZ_CAKZPW010000208.1:0-21434 GCF_937139385.1 uncultured Maritalea sp.
GGGCCATATTATTGCTGCTCTGGCGCAAAGACGGCCTTGCACCTAGTGAGATCGCCGACGCAACTATCCGGGATCGCACAACGATCACGCGGTTTCTGGATGGCATGGAAAAAAAGGGATTGGTGGCGCGCATGCAAGACCCATCCGACCGCCGCCGTTTACAGGTTCTGCTGACAGAAAAAGGGCGAGGGTTGCAAGCCAAACTGGTGCCTATCGCTGGCACGTTAATTGAAGCGGCCCACAGCGGTCTAAGCGAAGAAGAGCAGCGAATTCTTGTGATGTTGCTGAGCAAGATGACGCAGAATTTGCTGACTAAGGAGACAAAGGAGAGTAATGATGTCTGATTACAACTATGCCGAATTTTCAACTGGCGACTATAATTTGGATCAGTTCTTTGGGCCAAGGTTGGGCACGAAAGCTCCTGATTTTACACTTGAGAATGCAAATGGGCACAAAGTTAACTTACTTGACTTTAAGGGCGATTTTTTGGTGTTAGAAATGGGCTCGATCACATGTCCACTGTTTCAAGGCCGTCGAGAAACCATGTCTGGCCTGATTGAAAAACACCCGCATGTTGATTTCTCTGTGCTTTATGTTCGCGAAGCCCATCCGGGCAAAAACATCGGTGCACACCAAAACATTGATGACAAAAAGGAGTGCGCAAATCGCTTGGTCAATGATGGAGAAAGACGGCGCGTTTTAGTCGATGATTTTGAAGGCACGGTACATGGTGCCTATGGTTCTTATCCTAATGCGGTGTTTATCATTAACAAGAATGGCTGCATTGTTTTTCGAGCATATTGGAATAATCCAGACGCGACGGGCCGTGCGCTTTCGCAGTTGCTTGCAGGAAAACCCGCTAATGTGAAGAGCTATTTTAGACCTGTGCGCCCTGATATTGCGATCAAGACATTGCGAGACGGCGGAAAAGGTTCCGTTGTTGATTTCTTCAAAGGGTTGCCGTTCTTGATTTGGAAAAACTTGATCCGCCGCAACTTCCTTCTGGCCTTTAATCGCGAACCACAAATTCGCCCAGATATTAAGTGCTAATGGCCCATCAAGTTTGAACTAGGGGAATGAGCATGGGCATTTTACATCGAACACTTATCGTTGTTGTTGTCGCAATTGGACTAGTGCCAAGCGTTGCCATTGCTGGTTCTGTTGATGGGCGTTGGTTTTTACATCCATTCGGGGAAATGCGCGCCTATTTTGGGGACTTTTTGGCGGTTTGTGACGGGGCTCAGTTTAAACGTTGTCGGGTTGTACAATATGGTTTTGGGCCAGCCGTTGATGGTGATCGTGCTGAAACACAGGATGGTTTTTTTGGTAACTCGCGCTTGGCGATACAACAAAGACCCGGTGCGAATGATGATTGGGTCTATAACCTAGAGATTTTTTCGACAAAACTGCCCGACGTCCCAAAAGGGCCAATGGTCCTTTCGATTGACGGGGTGGTGTTTCAACTGAGCGAAAATGACTGGCAGGCCGGAAGTCCCGAGGGCTACAATGTTTCTCAAAGCTTTTCAATTGTCGACCATGCGCTGGCTGCGCGGCTCATTGAAACGATGAAAGCGGGCAATAGATTGCGTGTGTTGCACGATGGGTGGACAGAAACCCAATTTCAATTGCGAGGAATTTCTCGCGCCCTTAAAGCCATTGAATTGCGTGCTGCGAACTAACTCGTGTTTTTTGTCCTGATTCAGGGTGTAAAGCGACCAAAACAGTTTTCATGCGCTTTGGCCATTTGGCGCTTCTTGGCATCTGTCAACTCGCCGAAATTGAGTATTGCCTTGATGGTATCAACTTTGCCTTCAAGTTGTTTGGACCGCAAATGCTGAGCGGAGGCATAGATCGTTTGGTCGCCAAAGGCGACGGTGAAGTCGCGTCCCAAATGCTCAACCATTAGGTAGGCGGCGTAAGTTTCGGCGAAATCCTCTGCCGCTGTGCATGTTGCATAGTAAGAAATAAAACTTGAATCGCCAAGCATTTCTATCAACGAATGATCGCGTTTTGGCGGCAAAAGCCTGAAGCAATAGTGATCGCCTTTTGTTGTGCTGAGAGGCAAGCTTTTTGTCGATGCTGGATCAAGCAAGCAATGAAACGCCGGTTCTGTCAAATCGGCTTCCACCAAATGCCCGACTTCGTGGAAGATCATTTTTGCGAGGCTGTAGTTCAACCCGACAACGAATTCGCTTTTTGAACTGAATTCAAGTTCTACCTTACTGGCATCTGTAAGCGTTTCATATTGATCTGCACCCAAATAACTGGTGATCGCATCGTGTTCATACAATTCATATGGGATTGATATGTTTTGCCAGAGTGCCAAGTTGATGCCGATGACTTCGTTGTTGGAAAACGCCCCCATCCACGGTTCGATTCCGTTGATCGGATACGCAACAACAAACGCACCGATAGCACACATTTTGTCCTTTACCTGGTTGGGTGCATGTTCAAAGACGCTTGCAATTCTGTCCTCAAGAACGTCAAATTTGGACTCCTTTAAACCGCATTCAGCGACGTTGTTTTGATCCAGAAAACAAAGCTTGTCGCGGAGCAACATACCGCAACTCACTTGGTACGCCGTCGCCCCTTTGCTGAGGTACGAAGGAAATAGCGCGATACAGGTTAGAACCACGACGGTCAGAAGGCCGAAGAGAAAGTGCTTATGCTTCATGGAAAATGTCTAGTCTGCTCCAAACGCACCCGCACACGTTTTATGGTCGGCCATGAGTTTTGCGCGCCCTTCAGGGGTTGAAACATCGTAGCTAAGCAGCGCTTTAACGGTTTTTAGTTTTGGCTGGAATTGTTTTGCATTGAGCAATAGTTCTTGGTCGAGCAAAAGGTTGTCGTCTAGGTAGACTTTGTAAGCCAGGCCCAGATGCTCGCGCATTAGATAGGCGGAAAAACTCTGCGCAAACTGTTTGGACGAGTCGCAAATATCGTATGGCTTTGTGAAGGCATTGAAGGGATCAGTGTCCATGTTCCATGCGCTTGCTCCATGGCTTTGCCGCACAGGGGAAATGCAGTCTGAATTATGTGTTGTGCGAACGGGTTCGCACCGAGCGTGGTCGCCTGATAGAAAATCCTGTTCGATTTTGAGCGCCATTTCATGGAATAGAACGGTGGCAACATCTAGGCCTAACTGGCCTTCTTGTTCCTCGGGCTGAGTGTAGCTGAGAAAGAGGTCGCGGCGCTCGTTATATTTAACAAAGGCGTCTTTGAACACATAGCCGGCCTGTGACCACAACAAACGATCAGCGAACAGGAAATTGCGTTCCTTGAGCATGCTCCACGAGATATCGAGTTGATTGCCGCGTAGCTGAATTTTCCCCGGTAGGTCGGTCAAATATCGAATGACGTTGATTTGGTCTAGGGAGCAGGTTGCTTGTTGGACGATTTCAGGCGACGCGATAAACACCCGAACAAGCGAGCGTTCAGCACGATCAAATTCAGGGTCTGCTGCTTTGCATGATCCGTTGGGATCTAGCTCGTCTTGAAAACAGGTATAATCTTCAATTGGCCTGCCACACTCCCCAGCAAAGATTTGCTTCGTGACCACATAGTCATAATAGGTTGGCACGGTGACGAGCAGACACGAAAAGAAAAATGTGCCAAGAAAAAGAGGATAAAACCGCATAAAACTACCTAAATAAAATATTGGTGCCGAACATAACCAAGGTTGTCGATTCTGCCAATTTGGTAATTCTAACTAGGCTCGGGTCCGGGGCAGCCGCCCTTATGCACCACCCTTGGCCACTTGTTGCTCACTTGCGACTTTGTCGGCGCTAGATGCTAGCTGCTCAACGCTTTGTTTTGCGATGGGTTTGGTTGGCGATGTTTTGGCAGGGGGCGTTTTGGCCATCGCCCGTTGTGGGGCTTTCCACTCAAAGGCGTCCAATTTGCCGGTTAGCGGCGATGTGGCTTCCCATTCGTTTGAGCTAATGCCATCTGCAATCCAAGTCATATCAGGTGTTGCTGTGATCGCACGGCCCAGCCAAGCCCGGGCTTTGCCTTGGTCGCCGGTTTGACCCTGTTCAATTTGGGCCATGAGGGCGCAGATCGATTGGGTCGGGTTTCGATCGATGAAGGGTTGCAATGCGGCGCGGGCTAAATCCCATTCGTGAGCTGCAATGGCCATGGTTGCCAAAACAACTTGAGCTGGCAGATTATTGGTGGTTTCTGCCACAAGGCTTTTGGTGCGTTTGAGGCGTTCAACGGCTGAGGCACCGGGCTGTGCGTTGGCGTAAAGCAAGGCCACATGGGGATGCGGGTCAGCCCGCCAAACGCGGCGCAATAGGCCAGAAGCTTTGCGCACTTCACCCCGGTTAATGAGAATGCGGGCGGCGATCAAAGCGGCCGGCACAAATTCAGGGATGCGTTTTAGCGCTTCATTTGCAAGTTGAATGGCTCTGTCGGGATCGGTTTCCTCATTTTGCTTGGCAATGGCTGTGCGCAAAATGCCGTCCAAACGTTTTATTTTTGCACGATCAGCACGGCCAGAGGGCATGTTGGTTAGATGTTCAAGCGCTGCTTCAAACTGTTCATTTTTGGCAAAATCATGAAAAACCGCATCATTTGCCCAATCAAGTTTTGGCGCAAGGCTTATTGCCTTTTGCGCGAATTTAAGCGCGGCGTCTGGGCGGTCTTGTTGTTTTGCTTGCTCATAAAGGCCCGAAAGAGCGGCAACTGCGGTATCTGGGTTGGCAATCATTTCGCGGTATTGATCGCGTGCATCGCTCCAATTGCCCAATTTTACGCTGGCCTGGGCTTCAAGAAGTTGCGCGGCGCTATTGTTACCCAGCTTAACCCGTGCTTCACGGGCCAATTGTTTGGCGCGGGCCGGGTCACCAGTTTGCAGGGCAATGATCGCATTTGAAAGGGCTTCAACACCGCGATTGTGTTTGCGGTTGGCTGCCGCGCGGGAGAAAAGTGCGGGGATGCCAAAAATACGGCGCAAGATTGCCCAAATGAAAATGGTCAAAAGCATCAACAGAATAAGGCCAAAGACCGTCAACCCAAGACCGGGCCGCATTTGATAGCCAAAAGCTTCAATGGTGACATCGCCGGGCAGGCCAATGATCCAACTTGCCCCAAGGGCGATGAAAAGGGATAGGGCAACAACCAAGAACATACGGATCATTGAGCGGCTCCTTGATGGGTTGTTGCCAGATCAAGGGCCAGTTTTTGGGCTTGATCGAGCTGAGCAATGGCGTCGTTTTTGGCGGCAAGCTTGCTGGCAAAATCGGCGGACATGTCTTGCCATTCTTGGGGCAAACGCGCATATGCCAGTTGTGCAGCCTTTAGGTTGTTGTTGGCCAAGGCGGCTTCGATTTGCGCCACGACGGCTAAGGGATCATTGCCAGATTGATCAAGTGGCCGCAGGCCAATGGCGGATTTTGCTTGTGCGATAAATCGATCATACCACGTGGCATCGGCGGGCAGGTCTGCGTCGCTTGCCACAAAAGCTGGAATGGCGGCTGCAAAATCACTATTTAGGGCCGAAGTTGTGGTCACACCAGATTGGGCGCTCTTGCTTAGAACGTCTGAGAGGACGAGGTCAGGCAGAATTGCCGCTGCGCTTGTTACATAGTCGGCGTAGGCATCACCCGCATTGAGGGCTTTTTCCCATGCATCAAGTAACAGTGGCAGATTGGCTGTGGCGGGCAACTCAACCGGCGCCGGTTCTGCATTTATTTGCTCGGCCAGCCCATTCACTGTTTGCGACAAGTCGGCGAGCTGTTGGCCTAACCCGGCAACCGCTGCGACATTGGTGGATTGAACTTCCCCAAGACTTGAAATTTGCGCAATAGCGCTCACCAACTTTTGGTTTTGTTCCAATTGCGCTTCAAGGGCTTTTGTATTGTCCGGCGACAGCTCGAGAATTGAGGATTTTAACCCTTCAATCTCACTTTGGATTTGGGCAATTTGTTCAGAATTAACCAGTGGCTCAGTCGTTGAGATTTGGTTTTGGTCGACGGCCTTAAGCACTATTTCCAGTGCAGCGACTTTGTCTGCAATTGTGCTGATTTGTGCGTTTACGCCAGTAAGTGCGTCGCTGCTTGCAAAGCCATCCAATTGGGCGCTTGTGACAAAACCGCTCAGATCTGTCTGTGGCGCGTTTTCTAAATCGAAAACGCGTTTTTGCAGGGTTTCCATTGCCGCGTTGAATTGGCTGGTTGATATGCTTTTTTGAAAAGGCGCAATGCCATTTAATGCCATAAAACTGGTGGCGCCTGTGCCAAGACCGGCGCCCAAAAGCGTAGCAATGATCAGTGTGCTAAAAGTGAGGCCGGATTTTGGTTTGTCAGTTTGTTCCGCTGTTGCTGTTTTTTTACTGCCAGAATTGGTTTGGTCGGGTTTGGTTTGATTCCCAAAGTTATTAGGCGTTGGTTTGGGGGCAGCGGGTTTTTGTGGAGACGTTGCGGATGCAGCTTTTGCACCTTCGGCCTTAGGGGCCGGTTTTGCATCAATAATTGGGGGCTTAACGGGCCCTTTTTTTGTATCGTCTGCCATAAATATTATCCCTTCGTGCCGCAAATTTGGGAACGGAACTATTTTAAGCTTAGTTAGGCTGATTTGCCATCAGACAAAATGTCAATTTGGGTAAAAAGTGCGTTTTCATTGGGATCCTGTGCCACATAGCCTGATTGTGCGCCTGCTGTTTGCAATGTGTGCCAAATAGATGGCGACAGGCAGATGAAATTCAACGTTGAAATATCGATATTGTTATCGACACACAATTTGGCAAAATGTGAGGCAGCGCGCTGCGAATAAAGAAGGACGGCATCAATGCGGTTTTCTTGTAATCGCTTGATCACTGGGTTGGATAGAGATTTAACGGCAATCATTTCATAGACAGGCGTCATTTGCACCATAAACTCAGTGCCAAAAAAGGCCTCTTCAATGTCTGGTTTGCGATCAATCGCACAAGGGTAGAAATAGGGGCCGCCGAGTCCCATTTTCTTGATCATCGCAATCAGATCTTGGGCGTTGCCTTTGGCGTTTATGACGTTGTGAAAGCCGTTGTTTTCTGCCACTTGCGCGGTGGTGTCGCCTACTGTGAAGCAGGGCAGTAGTTGATGGCCAATCTCTAACTCCGCGGACAAAACAGCTTTGACCGCATTGGGCGATGTGAAGATGGTGGCAACCATATTGTGCGGTGAGGGCACGTCAAATGGTAGAATACGTTTGGAAAAAAGCGGCGCGGCCATTGGCTGATGCCCCAAATCCATCAAGGAGGCTACTGTTTTTTGCCCTCCGGGGAAGGGACGCGTAACCAATAGGGTTTTACCGCTCATTATCGTACCTCAAAGCTTTCAAAGAACTTTTCGCCTGCTTGCTCACGCAAGATCTGCGCAAGATGCTGACCGATTTCTTCGCAATCCGCAACATGGCCCGTAACCTCGCCTTCAAAGGCGGTGGTGCCATCAAGTGAAAGAACTTGCCCGATCACCTTCATGTCGTTGCCATCAATTTCTGTGTAAGCGCCAATTGGGGTGCGGCAAGACCCATCTAAGCCGTGCAGAAAATGACGTTCGGCTACAAGCGCTGCGGCGGTGCCTGAATGATTAAGCAGCGCGATCAGGTCGCGTGTGCGGGTATCATCTTGGCGCGCTTCTATGCCAATTGCCCCTTGAGCGGGGGCTGGCATAAAGACATTCGGGTCTATCATTTGCCTCGCGATATGGGTTTGACCCAACCGGCGTAGGCCTGCATAGGCCAAAAGGGTGGCGTCGGCGACACCGTCCTCTAGCTTTTTCATCCGGGTTTGTACGTTGCCGCGAAATTCAACAATTTTAAGGTCAGGTCTATGGCGCAACATTTGCGCGGCCCGGCGCAAAGAGGATGTGCCAAAAGTCGCACCTTCAGGTAAATCATCAACCGATTTATAATTGAGCGAAACAAAGGCGTCGCGCACATCTTCACGTTGTAAAAACGCAAACATGCCCAATCCATCAGGCAATTGCGTTGCCACATCTTTTGACGAGTGAACGCCAATATCGATGCGGTTTTCCAGCAAGGCCACTTCGATTTCTTTGGTGAATAAGCCTTTGCCGCCAACTTCTGACAGGGGGCGGTCTTGAATGATGTCGCCAGAGGTTTTGATCACTTCAATATGGATGTCTTTGGCGTCCACCCCGTTGAATTTTGCGAGCTTGGATTGTACGAGTTTTGCTTGGGCGAGCGCGAGCAATGAGCCACGCGTGCCGATGCGCAAAAATGGTTTAGTTGTTTGATTTGTTTGCAATGGGCTTTCCACTTGATGTAGGCAATAGCGAATTGTCACTATAGGGCTTAACCAAAGACGGTCTATGTCGCAAGCACGTACCATCATTCTTGGCATTGAAACCAGCTGCGATGAAACCGCAGCGGCTATTGTTGCGCGCAATGGGGATGGCACCGGGCACGTTCTGTCCAATATCGTGCGCACCCAGCTAGATGAACACAAAGCATTTGGTGGTGTGGTACCTGAAATTGCCGCCCGATCCCATGTGCAATGGTTGGATCATATCGTCGCACAAGCGCTTGACGCGGCTGATTTGGGCTATAAAGACATTGATGGGGTGGCGGCCACTGCCGGGCCGGGTTTGATCGGCGGCGTCTTGGTGGGGCTAACGACGGCCAAGGCCATTGCCAAAGCCATTCATAAGCCACTTATTGCGGTTAATCACCTTGAGGGCCATGCTCTGACAGCGCGATTGACGAACAATGTGCCATTTCCGTTTTTGCTTTTGTTGGTGTCTGGTGGGCATAGCCAATTTGTGTTGGTGCGTGATGTGGGTAATTACGAACGCTGGGGCACCACAATTGATGATGCGCTGGGGGAAGCGTTCGACAAGGTGGCCAAAATGCTCAACTTGGGGTTTCCGGGCGGACCAAAGGTTGAAGAATGGGCTAAAAAGGGCGATGCAAAACGGTTTAAATTTCCGCGCCCTTTGCTCAAGGAAAAGCGTTTAGATTTTTCATTCTCGGGTTTAAAAACTGCGGTTCGTTTGGCTGCAGAAGCGGCTGCGCCCTTGTCTGACAAGGATGTGGCAGATATTTGCGCTGGTTTTCAATCTGCCGTTGTTGCGGTTTTGCAAAAACGTTGCGGGCAAGCGTTAGAACGATTTGCTGATGAGCTGCCGGGCGAGCCGATCCGTTTGGTGGTAGCCGGCGGGGTTGCCGCAAACCAAGAAATTGGCGATGCTCTGCACAAGGTTGCTGGGCAATATGATGCAGAGTTGATTGTGCCGCCCATGAATTTATGCACCGATAATGGGGCCATGATTGCTTGGGCGGGGGCTGAGCGGTTGGTGCGTGGTCAAGTGGACAAATCAAATTTTGCTGCGCGCCCGCGTTGGCCGTTGGATAGTGATGATATGGGGTTGGGTGATGCGCATGGATAATGCAATCTTTGTTGTCGGTGGTGGTGCGTGGGGCGTTGCACTGGCGCACGCTGCAGCTATTGGTGGATGCACCGTAACACTGTGCGGGCGCGATCAAGAAGTTGCCGATACCATCAACCACACCCGAGCGAACCCACAGTTCCCTACCTTGGCGAAAGTCGACCAAAAGGTAACAGCACAAGTTGGTTATGCAGGCATTGAACATGCGCAAACCATATTGTTGGTGGTGCCCGCTCAAGCCAGCCGACAGGTGCTGATGGACATTGGTGTTGAAAAACTAGCAGGCAAAAACGTCGTTCTTTGCGCCAAAGGATTAGAGCAAGGCACGCTAAAACGCCAAAGCGAGATTGTGGCGGAACTTGTGCCAAATGCTGTGCCATTTTCATTGTCTGGCCCAAGCTTTGCGATTGACGTTGCACAATCAAAACCCACTGCCGTCACACTGGCAGGACCAAGTTTAGAACAGGCCCGTCAAATTGTTGACCTGTTGGCAGGACCCACCTTTAGGCCTTATTCAAGCGATGATTTGGTTGGTGTTGAATTGGCAGGGGCGCTCAAAAATATTTATGCGCTGGGCGCTGGTGCGGTTGAAGGCGCGAACCTTGGGTTTTCTGCCCGCTCGTCATTGATTGCACGTGGGTTTGCTGAAATGGGGCGCTTGGTTGAAGCGCTTGGCGGATCAGCGGCAACGTTGAACGGTCTTGCCGGTTTGGGTGACCTCACCATGAGCTGCACCGCCAGAGAATCGCGCAATTATGAGTTTGGCTATCGCTTGGGCGCTGGCGAAACAGTGCAGCAGATTCTAGATAGCGGTGCCAAACTTGCTGAAGGGGTGTTTTCCACCCCCGTGGGCTTTAAACTCGCCCACCAAAATGGCGTCGATGTGCCCATTATCGGTGCGGTCAACGCATTGCTTGACGGCAAAGTGACAATTGATGTCTTGGTGTCAAAATTGATGGCACGGCCATTGCGTTCTGAATGAGTTTTGAGTTAGCTTAGGGTGCTGGCACTGGATAAATGGTGGCAGATGGAGGGGGAGGTTCTTGGGTCATATTGACCCCGAGAAATCGCGCACTTTCCTTGGCAGGTGAGTGTGGGCTGCGATTTTTTGCCCAGTGGAAGAACCACCATGTTTAAGCGCGAGCTTCAAACCGCATTGCCCTTTCCTTTGGAATGGCAGGATTTTTACATTCTAACCTCTCTACCTCGTTATCTTGGGAAACTCTCAAAACCCGACGTTTTGTGGGCGCAGTCACGCATTCTCGAGATTGTTGCGACAGACAAACAGCATATTTGTGACCGCCAAAGTCAAGGGCATTTGCTGATTTGTGCCGCGGTTCATGCCTATTATGAAATTCTATTGTTGGCTGGCACTAGTAAACGGTCGGCCGTCGAGAAGCTGACGTTTGCACTTATGCAACCGGGATCAAAAACTACGAAGTTGATCATGTGGCTTACTCTAAAGCTCTGTCGCGATAAGCGGCAAATGATTGAAAATGAAACCCGGCGCAAAACCCAAACGCTTTATGGGAAAAGTTTTGAATTTGAAGAAGAAGTCGATGAAACAAGTTTTGTCAGCATTGTAACGAAATGTGCGTATTTCTCTTATTTCAAGCGGCATGGACTTCCCCACCTTACCGCAATTTTTTGCGCATGGGATGCGGTTTGGATTGACCCGATAAAAGGTGATTAGAATTCAGGAATTGTCTTTTCTCGGCCAACTACTTTGGGCCGAGGTGGGCGAACTTGTCGGTTCGAGTTTCATTTTGAAAGAAAGCCAGCCAAGAAGGCTGGCGAAGCTAGGCGTATGGGGTAATGTTGGGCAATGATTCGAGATGAGGGTACATAAAAATGTATTTTGTGATTTCTGGGCGCGATCGGCCCGATGCATTGGAAAAGCGTAAGGAAACGCGGGCGGCGCATTTGTCGTATTGGGGTGATCTGGGGGCTGATTTGAAATTGGCTGGGCCTTATTTGGATGAAAATGGCAACCCAACTGGCAGCTTGATCATTATTGAAGCGCCGACAATTGTTGCAGCGCGCACCTATGCGGAAGCTGATCCATATGTGACCCAAGGGGTATTTGAATCTGTTGGCGTGACCGAATGGATGTGGGCGGTGAACGCCCCAGAAAAGGCGGATAGCTAATGGCCTATTGGTTGTTTAAGAGCGAGCCGAACACTTGGGGCTGGGACGATCAGGTTAAAAAAGGCGCTCCAGAAGAATGGGATGGGGTGCGCAACTATCAGGCGCGCAACAATATGCGCGAAATGAAAGTTGGCGAGCTTGGTTTCTTTTATCATTCTATCAAAGAAAAACGCATCGTTGGTATCGTGCGGGTTGCCGCAGAGGCTCATCCAGACAGTAAAACTGATGATGAGCGCTGGGAGTGCGTTGATATTGAAGCGGTGAAACCGTTTGAAACCCCCATCACGCTTGATGACATTAAGGCGCACCCGGAATTGGGTGATATGGTCTTGGTCAATAACTCTCGTTTGTCGGTTCAGCCTGTTACGGCCAAAGAATGGCAGATCATTTGCAAGATGGGTGGCGTCACGCCATAATTGAATGGTGATCGCAAGAATTTGCGATCCATCATTTGCAAATGACAAGAGGGAGATTTTGGGGACATGTCGCACTTTGCAGATATTAATTGGTTGGCCGTTGTGCTGGCCACGGTGGCCAGCATGGCGCTGGGCATGGGGTGGTACTCAATCCTTGGTAACCAGTGGATGGCGGCTTTGGGTAAAACCCGCGAAGAGCTGATGCCTGAGGGCAAAAACTCATCCATGCCGTTTATCATTGCGGGCATTTGCCAATTGGTGATGGCCTATTTTTTACTTTTGCTAACCCGCGCAATTATGGACACAAGCGCTGCCGATATCCAAATTTTGGACGCAGTGGTGGTTGGCGCACATATGTGGTTTGGCTTTTTGATGACGGGCATGATCTTAAACCATGCCTACCAGGGACAGAAAAAATCGCTCACCCTAATTGATGGGGGCTATTTGTTGGGCGTGATGATTGTGCAAGGCGTTGTGATTGGGCTTTTGGCATAAAGCCAAAGCAATTATCGAAACAAAAGAATATGCCGCTCCGGTTCGCTGGGGCGGTTTTTCTTTGTGCCGGTCAAAAGTCTGACGCAATGCCTTTGTTTTCCCAGTCGCCATAGCGGGCGGGATCGGGGCCTTTTTTACCGTTGATTTCGCGTGGTGCGGTTTCAGACACTTTATCAATTTGTGCGCGGCGGGCCTTGGCCTCTTCAAGTGCCTGCTGGGCGATCTTGGGATCGGGGCGCTTGGCGTTTGGGTCTGTTTTGGCCATTGTACGGTCGCCTTTGGGTTTGCGATGCTGCCTTAATTTGACCCTTGTCAGGGCCATAGTTGAATACCATCTATATCACTGAGTGTGAAATAGGAGTTTTGCATGTTCAATGCAATAAGAACAACATTTTTGCTGGCGGTGATGACCGGACTGTTTATGGCGGTTGGGTTTGTTGTTGCGGGTAGCTTTGGGATGTTTTTTGCGTTGGCGCTGGCGCTTATTACCAATCTGATTGCCTATTGGAACTCAGATAAGATGGTTTTGCGCATGCAGCGGGCGCGTGAACTGGGCTGGCGTGACAGCCCGGACTTGTTTGAACTGGTTGAGCGCCTTTCTCTGCGCGCAGGTATTCCAATGCCTAAACTCTATCTCATGGACAACAAACAACCCAATGCTTTTGCAACAGGTCGAAATCCTGAGAATGCAGCGGTTGCTGTTTCCACCGGGCTTTTGAGCCATTTGGAATATGATGAAATTGGCGCGGTGATTGCCCATGAATTGGCGCATATTCGTTCTCGCGATACGCTGACGATGACTGTAACGGCTACCTTTGCAGGGGCCATTTCCATGTTAGCGCAATTCGGTCTGTTTTTTGGTGCGCGAAACACCAATAGTCCGCTTGGACCCGTTGCTTCGATCGTGATGATTATTGTTGCGCCGATGGCAGCTTTGATGGTGCAAATGGCGGTTAGCCGCACCCGGGAATATGAGGCGGACAAAGATGGGGCCATGATTTGTGGTGATCCTTTGGCTTTGGCCAGAGCGCTGGGCAAGATATCCAAGTTGGCGAAGAACTTTGAAAACCCGTTTGCCCGACGCTCACCGGGCATGGCGCATCTGTTTATTATCAACCCTTTAGCTGGGCGTGGGGCGGATAATATGTTCTCCACCCATCCAAATGTCGAAAACCGAATTGCAGCTTTGCTTGAATTGTCTAAGCAAATGCAGGTAGAAGAGCGCCAACAAGGCGAAATTGGACGTGTTTTGCATTCCCCTCAATCGACACGAGGCGGGTGGCGGACACCAAATAGCCACGTTTCTGATAAAAACCAGCCCAAAGGCCCTTGGGGCTAAGCTGTTCTAGGAAATTGCATGAGTAGACATTCGCAAGCCACTGGGTTTGATATCCGGCGTTCGGCCGCACAAAGGTTGCAAACTGTTTTGACTGGTGCACCATTTGTGCCCTTTTCTGTCCGCGAGATCGCTGATCCGCGCGATAGGGCTCTGGCCAATAAGTTGGTGACCGTAAGCTTGCGGCGACATGGGCAATTGAGCCAAATTCTAAATTCAGTGCTGGAAAAAGGCATGCCGAAACGGGCGGGCCTATTTGAAGCGGCACTGCGCATCGGCATTGCGCAATTGTTGTTTTTGCCCGATATGGGCGAGCATTCAGCCATTCATTTGGCGGTTGAAGTGATCAAAAAAGATCGACGCGCAGGTCGGTTTGCGAAATTGGCCAATGCGGCTTTGCGCAATGTGCAGCGTGGGTTTGCGGTTGAAGATCTTAATCCAAAAGACTTGGTGCCCGCTTGGGTGTTTGCGCGCTGGGAAAAGCATTTTGGTGAAGAGGCCGCGCTTGGGATGATCGAAGCGCTTTTGGCACCAGTGCCGTTGGATTTGACGGGCAAGCCAACAGAAGATCAAACCGTCTTGTTTGAAAAAATGGGCGCGGTGAAAAATCTCGGGCAAAGTCATCGTCTTGAAGACCGTGACGTCTCGGTTGAAGACTTGCCAGGTTACGCTGAAGGGCGCTGGTGGGTGCAGGACTTAGCTGCGACCTTGCCTGTGCATTTGGCCAAGCCGAAATCGGGTCAAAAAGTATTGGATATATGTGCCGCACCGGGCGGTAAAACTGCTCAGCTTGCGGTCACTGGTGCTGAAGTTACCGCAGTTGATTTGGACGGTAAGCGGCTTGAGCGGGTCAAGGAAAATCTTGACCGACTGGGGCTTAAAGCCAAATTGATTGAGGCGGATGCGACCAATCTTTCTACAGAACAGCTATATGATTTGGTGGTGTTGGATGCGCCATGTAGTGCAACGGGCACTTATCGTCGCCACCCCGAAGTTTTGTGGCACCGACGTGAAAAAGACATCAAGCAGCGCGCGCAATTGCAGCATGAAATGTTGAAGAATGCCGCTAAATTGGTGGGCGTTGGCGGTCAATTGGTGTTTTGCACATGTTCTTTGGAACCTGAAGAAGGTGAAGGCCAAATCAAAGCCTTCTTGCACAAACATGGGGACTTCGAAGTGGTGCCCGTTTTGAAAGAAGAGTTGGAAAACTGGGCAGAACCGATCCTTGAGGGCGGGTTTTTGCGCACGCTCCCCAGTATGGCAACACCCCAAAAGGGTTCGGGTATGGACGGCTTCTTTGCGGCAAGGTTGCAACGCACAAAATAAAAAGTGGTTGCAATGGTTTTCACTAAGTGAGAATCGATTGCGCGCGTGCTATCTTCATCTCAAGACTTAAGGAACGTTATACGTGTCAGGCGGACCATTTTTGCGTCGTACATTAGGGGCCATTGCAGACGGGCTGATCACCAGCCCGGCATTTCGTTGGGCTTGGGCCGCACCTGAAAAGGGCGACGTGAAGCATAAGCTTTTGGAAATCCGCCCGGCCGATGCCTATAATGTGGCCGACATGATGATTGGCCAATATTTGTTGGCCCAACGTTTGGTCGATACCGGTGGCACCACCCCTTTTGCAGTTGATTATGCAAGTGCGCGTTGGTTTGACGAACTGCACAGTTTTACGTGGCTGCGGCATTTCTCTGCGGTGCAAGACGAAGGCTCAAAAAAGTTCGCGGGCACGCTCGCCATGGATTGGGTTTCGCGTTACGGCCATTTTTCCAAACGAGTTTGGGACAATAAGCTGACCGCTCTGCGGGTGCTGAATTGGATCAAGCATTTCGATCAATTGTGCTTTGGGATGAACGAGGCAAGGCGCGCGAATGTTTTGCGCAGTCTTGTTGAGCAGGTGCAATGTTTGCGCGTGCGGATCAATTTTGAAGCTGATCCGGCGCGGCGTTTGTTGATGCGTGTGGCATTGCTTGGGGCCGCAGTTGCATTTCAGTCTTCAAAAGAAGAAATTGTAAGACTGCTTGATCGCACCATCTTGTCGCTGAGCCGGCAAATCGATGACAAAGGAATGCACCGCAGCCGTAATGGTGAAATGCAATTCTTGTTGTTGTTGGAAATGATCCCGGTACGCCATGCGGTGACGCCCATTTCTCCTGAAGGGGGCAAAAAGTTTGCCGCCGTGCTTGATAAGATGCATCACAGTTTGGCGCTGCTGATGCACACCACGGGTGAGCTATCTTTCTTCAACAATGCGCGTGCGGTTCCCCATGAAATGTTGCTGGCGGTGCAATCGCGGGCCAATAACAACCTTGAGATCGCTGGCGGCGAGGTTAATGCTGGATATGGTGCACTGCTGGGCGCTGAATCAAAATTGATCGTGGATGGCGGCATGGAGCTGGGCGGTGATTTTCGCGCTGACCTATTTGCTGGTGCGGCAAGCTTTGAATATAGCTTTCGTAATGACTTGATCGTAAGCAATTGTGGGCCGGGTCCGGCTTCTTTGGGGGAAGATGCGCAACTGTTTCGGTTGCCCGCGTCTCATTCAACCCTTGAAATTGAGTATCGGGGAGCCTTTCCGTTTAAACCGGAAAAACTTGTTCGGCAGCACATGGCGGCAAATCGAGGGATTGTTCCCAAGATTGATCTGGCTGAGAAAAGCGTTGATTTGACCAATAAGGGCTATCAGCGTCTTGCGGGCATTTCTCACGTGCGGAGTTTGAACGTTTTGGCGCGGGAGGGTGACGCTCTGCTTGGCCAAGATGTGATTTCTTGTGACATGAGCCATAAGCACGCACCAGATGAGTTTTTGCTGCGGTTTCACCTAGGCCCTGGCGTCCAGGCAGTTATGGATGAGAGCGCGAACCAGATAGAGCTGAAATTGCGCTCAGGTGCAACGTGGGCTTTTATTTGGGAAGGGGCGCAGGCCATGATTGAGCAGAGCGTGCGCTATTCTGCGCATAAGGGGCTTGAACCCATTCAGCAAATTGTGTTGAGCGGCGGCATCAGTGCGCATCAGGAAGTTGTTTGGACATTCATGCCACGCTCTTAAAGGCCATTGTTGAGTGGAAAAAGCACTGTAGAGCGGGTTTCTTTTTGAAAATTATCGTGCTAGCGAAGCGACTTCAGCGCTGCTAGCGCGAATTGGACCCAACAACAGATGAGTTTGCCGTGACCATCAAACGCGCCCTTCTTTCCGTTTCCGACAAAACAGGCCTTGCCGATTTCGCCCGTCATCTGGTTGCCCATGGGGTTGAGTTGATCTCAACTGGTGGCACCAAAAAGATGCTAGAGGACGAAAAAATTCCCGTCATTGATGTGGCTGAGGTCACCGGGTTTCCCGAAATCATGGATGGTCGAGTTAAGACCTTACACCCCAAAATTCATGGTGGTTTGTTGGGGCGTCGCGATAGTGACAGCCACAAAAGCGCTATGCGCATTCATCAAATCTCAAACATTGATTTGCTGGTTTCAAATCTTTATCCGTTCGTGGCAACGGTTAAGTCTGGAGCCGACTATGACACCATTATCGAAAACATCGATATTGGTGGCCCAGCCATGATACGTGCAGCGGCGAAAAACCACGCCGCGGTTACAGTAATTGTTGATCCGGATGATTACGATAAAGTGGTTGAAGAATTGGCTCAAAATGGCGAAGTGCCATTGAAAGCGCGCCAGCGTTTCGCGGCTAAAGCCTATGCCCGCACTGCGGCCTACGATGCTGCTATTTCAACATGGTTTGCTGAAACACTAGAGTTTGACGAAATTCCTTATCGCAGTTTTTCGGGCAAGCTGGATCAGGTTATGCGTTATGGTGAAAACCCTCATCAATGGGCGGCTTTTTACAAAGATGGTTCCGACCGGGTTGGGGTTGCGACTGCCGAGCAAATTCAAGGCAAGGCGCTTTCTTATAACAATATCAACGACACGGACGCCGCTTTTGAGTTGGTCAGTGAATTTGACCCAAGCGAGCAGGCCGCTGTTGCCATCATCAAGCATGCGAACCCATCTGGGGTGGGCCTTGGTGAAAGCTTGGTTGAAGCTTACGAGAAGGCTTTGCGTTGCGACAAAGATTCTGCCTTTGGCGGCATTGTTGCGCTAAACCGAGAAATTGATGCGGATGTTGCCGAGCAAATCATTAAGGTCTTTACCGAAGTGATTATTGCGCCAAGCGCAACACCACAAGCACTAGCGGTCTTTGAAACCAAAAAGAACCTACGTTTGCTACTAACCGGTGGTTTGACCGACACTAAGGCTGATGGGCTAACAGTTAAGTCTGTTTCTGGTGGTTTGTTGGTTCAGTCACGTGACAACAAAAATGTTGCAGACTGTGAATTGAACGTGGTGACCAAGCGACAGCCAACCGCACAGGAGCTAGCCGATCTTAAAGTTGCAGCGATCGTGGCCAAGCACGTTAAATCCAACGCGGTGATTTACACCAAAGATGGGGCAACGGTTGGTATTGGCGCGGGACAAATGAAGCGCGTGGATTCGTCCAATATTGCGCACCGCAAGTCAAAAGATGCGGCTAAAGCCATCAAGCAAAAAGGGGCACTGACCGAGGGTTCTGTTGTAGCATCTGACGCGTTCTTCCCCTTTGCGGATGGGTTGATTGCGGCAGTTGATGCGGGCGCTACAGCGGTCATTCAGCCGGGTGGTTCAATTCGTGATGATGAAGTGATTGCAGCGGCGGACGAAGCGGGCATTGCGATGATCTTCACGGGCATGCGCCATTTCCGCCACTAATCATCGGATGACGACAATGTTGATTGAGCCCGGGTGCCATTGGCCCCGGGCTTTTTCGTTCACTCACCCCAATTGATGGGTTCGTTTGCGCAATCGAATGTTTCAGCAAGACTATCCGCTAGGTCGCGGGCAATTTGGTTGGCATCTTTGTATTTTGAGGCATTGATGCGGGCCACTTGGCAGGTTGCGCCTTGTTCCACCTTTGTCACGATCAAAAACTGTTGTTTGTCGCCCATGCCATCTTCGGTGAAATATCTTAGAATGGTGGCGATGGGGGTTAGGCCTTTTGTGCGATTAGCCAAGCGCCATTCTAGGGTTTCACCAATAGTGTTGAACGGGGATAGGGTTTGTTCTGCGGCACGTTCATTGAGTGAATTGAGTCCATAACTGACAAACATGCGCAAATCGCCCTCTGCCACCATCACCGGATATCCACGATAGCCCGGACAGGCAAAAGTGGCGCCAAAATCGTCAGCGTGGATGATTGAGCAATCATTATTGAGGTCAATTTTTGTGTAGACGCTGCTGTTTTCCTCAGCAAATGCGCCAGAGCAGAACAACGACAGGAACGTCAGTTGAACAAGAAAGGCCCCAATAGTGGATTTGCGCATGATCGATTTCCTCCCATTTTGGTCAATTTATCGCATTTGACCCATTATGGCTTGCAATCATGGCAGGGGCTAGGCATTAGTTCTGGCAAAATCTCGTTATATGATCATCAAAGGGAGCAGATTGATGGATCTCAATGCAATTGGTGCCGGCAAGAACCCACCAGAGGAAATCAATGTTGTGATTGAAGTGCCGGTTGGCGGCGAGCCGATCAAGTACGAATTTGACAAAGACAGCGGTGCGATTTTTGTTGATCGCTTCTTGCACACACCAATGCGCTACCCTGGCAATTATGGTTTTGTGCCCAACACGCTATGCGGCGACGGCGATCCTTTGGATGTTGTGGTGATGAATACACGCCCAATTATGCCTGGCGCGGTGATCAAATGTCGCCCAATTGGTGTTTTGATCATGGAAGACGACGGTGGCATGGATGAGAAGCTGTTGGCGCTGCCAATTTCAAAGCTCACCAAATCCTATGAAAAAATCAAAGATATTTCAGATATGCCTGAAATTGAAGTGGCAAAAGTTGAACATTTCTTTACGCACTATAAAGACCTTGAGCCAGGTAAATGGGCCAAAATTGAAGGCATTAAGGGCGTTGAAGTGGCCAAGCAGATTATCTTGGACAGCATCGCGTTGCACAATAAGCAAGGTTAATCGTTTGATACTCTTGAGTTGAATTTGGGAAGGGTCGGCTTTACGCCGGCCCTTTTTGTTTGACGAAGTAAAGGCCGATTAATCCCAACAACATCAAAACCACAATCGGCGAGATGCCGATCTGCTGTGATCCGGACCAACCTGTAGCAAGGGCCACTGCAATGGGGCCGATAAAGGCCGTTGCGCGGCCAGAGAAAGCGTAAAGACCAAAGGCCTCCGTTACCTCTTCATGGCGCACTTGATGCACCAGCAAGGTGCGCGATGCGGCCTGGATCGAACCGCCAAATGCTCCAATAAGGGTGCCCGCGAAGTAGAATGTCAAAAGCGGTGCGCCGCTGCTTGCATCAACGGGAATGACGAAGAGAATGTAAGTTTGGGTTGTGGACACAACCAGTAAGCAAGCGAGCACCAGCACAAGACAAGAGAAGGCCACCACAGGTTTGGGGCCGAATTTCTTGTCCATTTTGCCGCCGATGAATGAGCCAATGGCGCCGGCAAGCGCGGCAATGATGCCAAAAATGCCGACTTGAGTAACGCTTAGGCCCAGAACACCTGCCGCATAGATGCCGCCAAAGGCGTAAAGCGCGTTCAGCCCGTCGCGATAGAAGAGTGAGGAAAGTAGAAATGCGAAATAGCTTTTGCGTTCTGGCAAGGTTTTGATTGTTGCAGCAAGCTTGTGCAACCCAAGCGAAATCGCACTCTTTCTTGCTTGTCGCTTTTTGACGTCTGGTACAAAAAAGAAAAGGGGGGTGACAAAAATCAAATACCAAATTGCCGTAAATGGACCGGATGCACGGTCACCTTCATAGGTGGTGCCATCTAGTCCAAAAAGCGGGTTGAGGCCGATTAGGGTTTTACCCGTTTCTGGGTCACTGGTCGCCATAAATGCCAAGATGAATATTAGCGAGGTTACCCCGCCCACATATCCGAGTGCCCAGCCGTTACCTGATAGTTCGCCAAGCTCTTCGCGGGACACAAGGTCCGGCATCATGGCATTGTTGAAAATGGCTGCAAACTCAAAGCCAATCATGGCGACCACGAGGCCGATGAGCGCGATAATGACCGCATTTTCGGTTCCTGGTGTGGCGAAATACAGCGAGAACGCGCCAGCAATAGCCAGAAACGAGAAGATGGCAATATAGGGTTTTCGGGGGCCAGTTGCGTCAGATATTGCGCCAAGAATGGGAGCCAACAGTGCAATGATTATCCCGCCAATGGCGACTGCCCACGCCCAAGATGTTTGTGCTTGCGCGCCACTGGTCGCGATATGGTGCGCGAAATAGGGGCCAAAAATGAAGGTTAGAATAACCGTGTGAAAGGGCTGTGCTGCCCAATCAAAGAACATCCAACTTACAGTTGCTTTTTTGGATAAGGTGTTTGGCGGTATCGCCGGTGCGGACGCAACGTCTGTCATCTTGTTCCCCCCAAGAATTGTTGCAACACCATAGGGTGCAATTTTGGATAGGGGAATAGGTGGGTTTCATTACAGATGCATGAAAAAGGCCCCGGCAATTGAATTGTCGGGGCCTTTGTTTGAAGTTTTTTTGATTTAGCCGCGGGCCAAATCTGACAGCAAACCTGCTGCTACCGAAAGCCTTGAGACGCTCAAGGTACTTTCTGTAATGCCCGCAA
>NZ_CAKZPW010000209.1:0-4370 GCF_937139385.1 uncultured Maritalea sp.
GCGTTTGTTAGCGATTTGAAGTAGGGCTTGCTGCTTAAGGGGTAATGAGATGCGTTTAAATAGTGAAATTGACAAGGTTCTTGCGAACTCGGCGCGGATCGAATTGGCCCATTTGCCAACGCCTCTACAGCGGTTGGATCGTTTAAGTGCACATTTGGGTGGGCCGACAATCTATATCAAGCGCGATGATTGCACGGGGCTTGCTGGGGGCGGCAACAAAACGCGCAAGCTTGAATTTTTGATGGCGGCTGCGAAAGCCGATGATGCGCTAAGCGTGGTGACAATTGGCGGCATACAATCCAACCATTGCAGGCAAACCGCTGCCGCTGCAGCCAAATTGGGCCTCGAATGTCATGTTGCGCTTATCGATAAGGTCAATTGGCAAGACCCTGCATATCGTTTGGCGGGCAATGTGACACTTGACCATGTTTTGGGTGCGCATGTGCATGTTTACGCGGATGTATTTGATCGCGACGATGTGCGTGATTGTTTGATGCGTATGGTAGGCAATCAAGGAAAACTGCCGTATTTCATTCCGCTTGGCGGTTCAAACGTAATTGGTGCGCTTGGTTATGTCGCAGCATTTGGTGAGTTGAATGATCAGCTCGCCGATGCGGAACTGTCGCCAAAGGCCCTATATTTTTGCACGTCAAGCGGGGGTACACATGCCGGTTTGGCGGCGGGGTCTATAATAAGTGGACGACCGTTCCCCATTATTGGTGTTCATAATGAGGAAGACCCAACATCCATTCAAACAACCGTTGAAGAATTGGTCGACGGTATGCTGGAGCATTTGGGCGTGAACATCACACGCACATCAGATGATGTGCAAGTGCTCAGCGGATATGGTGAGCCGTCGTACGGCATTCCCAACGCAAAGGGCAATGCGGCAATCGCGCTCATGGCCCAGCAGGAAGGTATCCTTCTCGACCCCGTTTACACAGGTAAAGCGTTCGCGGGTTTGATTGGTGACATTGAAGCCGGGAAACTGAAAAAGGGCGACGACGTGGTGTTTTTGCACACAGGCGGCGCACAGGCGCTGGGCGCTTATTCGAGCTTGTTTGTTGATAAAACGTAAGATCCTGGGACCATCGCAGACATGTATGACCCCAAAGGAAATGGCAAAGAGAAAACAATTCAAGCGGTGCAATTTACGGAAGTGGAACCGCCAGAACACCTGCGTGGAATTGTACATCGGTTTTTAGAGTTGAAGACGGATGGTGTTTTGCCACAAGACTATCGATTTCATGCCTTGCCTGATGCCTGCACTTATATTGTTTTTGACCAATTAAATAGAGATGTTGCGGGTGTCACCAAATTGCGGGCCTCGTCTGAAGAGTTGAATTTGGGTAGAGAATTTCACTTTATCAACATTCGGTTTTTGCCCGGTGTTTGGCAAAGTGCGCTTGCGCCGGTTACCTATGGAATGGTGGACCATCCATATGGAGGTGAGCTGCCACTGGTTGAAACAAATCGGGCGATGGGCCAATTGAGTTTTGCTGAAAAGCAATCAGTTTTGTCAGATTTTGTCGAAAGGCTTATTGATGATGAATTGGTCGTCTCAAATCCGGTGACAGAAAAGATCTTTCATCGACTTGATGAGATTTATTCTGTTGCTGATATGGCTACAGCCGCGAACTTGTCCGCTCGCCAATTGCAACGTGTGCTCAAACGGACAACCGGATTTACGCCACATGATTTTCTCAAAGTGTTGCGCTTGCAACAAGCGTTGAGGGGCGAACCTTCTTTGTCCTATGCGGATCAGTCCCACTTTATCCATTCATTTCGCAAGGCCACGGGATATACGCCAGGAAAATACTCCAAAAAGTTTGATGTCTGATATCTACAATACACACTGAATGCTGATTGATAGATCTGCGCCATAAACAACATTTGGCGGAGATGAAAATGTCAAAAATGAATGCAGTTGGTTGGTTCGATATCTATGTGAATGATTTGGATCGCGCAGTGGCTTTTTATGAAGCGGTTCTGGGGCAAAAACTTGAAGAGCTAAAAGACCCAACAGGGCAAACAAAAATGATGAGTTTCCCAGCCGATATGAGCGCCTATGGCGCTGGTGGCGCATTGACAAAGTCAGCACATGGCTCACCTGGCATAGGCGGAACAATCGTTTATTTCTCGACTGAAGATTGCTCGACAGAAGAGGCAAAGGTTGAAGAAGCAGGGGGAAAGGTCGTTCGGCCCAAATTCTCGATCGGGGAGTTTGGTTGGGTCACCTTGTGTCAGGACACTGAGGGCAACATGTTTGGCCTTAGCTCCATGAAGTAAGACCAAACAACTCGGTCATCCAATAGTTGCATGGGCAACCCGGTTGGTTGCCCATGCAGTTTTTCGCTTACATGCTCCGACGTGCGTCGCGGCGAGCATCTGCCTTTTTGAGCGTTGAGAGGAACGTGTCCTTCACGCCTTGGTCGTTGACTTCGAAACAGATTTTGATGGGGCGGCCATTTTTTGCTGGGTCAGCGATTGTGTTGCCGACTTCATCACCTTCAAGAATGGTGTTTAGCGGCGCTTCTTTTACCTCAAAAAACTCCGGATCCGTGATGGCGATCACCGCCGCGGGGTCGTGCAAATAGCAGCCGTTGACGCCGACATTTTCGGTGTAGAATTTGATGTAATAGTCAGACACTTGTTCCAAGAACTTGCCAATGTCTGGCGAGTTTTTAGTGACGTCGCGGAAGTCGTCCATATTGCAGCTAACTGAATGGGTGACGTCTAAGCCCACCAAAGTAACCTCCCAATCAGCATCAAACACGACTTGTGCCGCGTGCGGATCATTCCAGATGTTTGCTTCAGCAAAAGGGGTGACATTGCCCGGTGCATCGACGGCGCCGCCCATGATCACCACTTTTTTTGCGTTTTTCGCGATCTCGGGATCATGTTGCAAAGCAAGGGCTAGGTTGGTCAATGGGCCAACGGCGCAAATGGTGATTTCACCCGGATTTGCTTTGGTCACTTCACACAAAAACTCAGCAGCGGAACGCGCGTCTTTTTCCCGGCTTGGCACTTGCGGGGGGTAATCGCCAAAACCTTCGACGCCGTGCACAAAATCTGCGTGTGGGTTGGGCACAATGGTCAACGGCGTGGCAGCGCCTTCGGCCACAGGTATGTTTAGTCCTGCAAGGTCTGTGAGGTGAATGGCGTTACGGGTAGCGGTTTTAACCGGCACATTGCCAAACACAGTGGTCAGTCCAACAACGTCAAGCCGTTCGTCCGCGAAAGCGTGGTGCAGGGCCATTGCGTCGTCAATGCCCGGATCTGTGTCGATGATGATTTTGTGGACGGTCATTTATGTGTCTCCAAGAACTCAAATACTTCTGAAATGGTGGGAATAGCATCTGCTGCGCCGGGTCTTGTGACCTGAATAGCGGCGGCAGCGCTTGCAATTTTTAAGGCAGTGGCGGGATCATCGCCAAGGTCGAGCCGGGCCAAAAAATAGCCCGTGAATGTATCGCCCGCGCCAGTTGTGTCGACGGGGGTGACTTTGAACGCTTTGACGCCAAAGCTCTCGTCGCCATCGGAGTAAGTTGCGCCTTTTGACCCTTTGGTGATCAATATTTTTTCGACCGGCAAATCATTGACCGGCATATGCATTGTGTCTGCCAATTGAGCGGCTTCAATTTCATTGACCGCGATTAGGTCCACATGTGGGATCATTTTGGCGGCGATTGCTGCATCAAAAGGTGCTGCAGCATAGGCAACTTTGAGGCCCTTGGCTTTTGCGGCTTGGGCTGCTTGCAAGATCATATTGGTTTCGTTTTGCAGCAACAGCCAATCTCCCGGTTGTGCGCTGTCCAATGCATTGGCGATTTGTGATTTGGTCAAGTTTTCGTTGGCGCCGCCATGAATGACGATTGTGTTTTCACCCGCGTTATCAACATAGATCACCGCGTGGCCTGATGCGCCATTGTCAGTGAGAATGTTGGATGTGTTGACGCCATGCGCTGTGAGCTTGTCTTTAGCCCAAAGTCCGTCTTCTCCAACTCGTCCGACATGATCCACTTGGCCGCCCGCCAGAGCAATTGCAATTGACTGGTTCGCGCCTTTGCCACCAAGCCCAGCACTATAGGAAAGATTGCGCAAGGTTTCGCCTGCCGCGGGGAAATGGGGCACGCGATGGACGTAATCAATGTTGATTGATCCGATGTTGATGACAGGCATGGGCACCTCGCAGCGGTTAAAGTTTTGGCCTTTTACAGATATTTTATCATATGGTCAAAAATAAAATGAACCCGTTACAAACCTTGTTACGTACTCACGGTGATTTGACAATTGCTCAGTTGCCTGTGATCGCGAAGTTTTGTTTGCTGCACATGAGAAAAGCCAAGAAGCGAGAGAAAAAGATGCTG
>NZ_CAKZPW010000210.1:0-5223 GCF_937139385.1 uncultured Maritalea sp.
TGCACGGTCTCGGCAATCTCAACCGCCTTTTCAGCCATCACAAGCGCATCTTTCAGATCACCGCGCACGATGGAATAGGACAACAACCCAATGGCTGTTGGAAACGTCTCAGCACCGCCGCCCGCGATGTATTCTTTGCTTAACCCGATCAAAGAAAGCTTGTTTATTTCACCCACCCCAATCAGCAACAATGCTTCAAAGCTGCGCATAACCACATATGCGAGCGCCAAGATTTCACTTTGTCGCCTCAAAATTGGATAAAACACCACCGCGATGAGCGGCACGGCAACCAAAGAGCCAACTTGAATAAGAAGGCCAACCATCACCTGGATCCTATTGGGATAGATGGTTTCTAAATAGTCTGGCGCATTGAGTATGGGGGCATAGATGAGCTCAGCGAGCGAAAAGACAACCGTTGCAATAATAAAAAGAACAGCAATTGTGATCGCTGAGCGCTTGTGTGAATAGGTGCGTTCCTCGCTCATTATCTCCTCCTTAAAAGCAAGAAGGATATCGCAGTTTAAAGCTGACTGATTTGACTTCTATCAAGAGCGAGGACCCTCAAAAACGCTCGTTAGCCTGCGCTCGGGCTGACCTCTATCGCAAAAGCATGGATCTCCTGTTTTAGCTCAACAGCCAGACAATCCATAATGGCGCGATGCTGAGCAACGCGCAGTTTACCGTCCAGCATTGGCGAGGAAATCTGCACCCGAAAGTGCGAGTTGCCACCTTCACGATATCCTGCATGCCCACGATGCAATTCACTCTCATCAATCACATTCAGGTGTGTTGGATGGAATTCTTCAGTTAATTTCTCAATGATTATCTGTTTCATCGACATAAGGGGTTTTGCTCTCGCCGGTTTTTGATGTAAAAGAGGTGTCCTTTTCTCTAACTTTAAGAGCACGTACCTTGAATTCCAAGCTCTTCGATAAAATCAAAGTGAAACGCCGCGCATCTTCTGCGGTAAAACCTGAAGACGATCTGCCCCGTTGCGCCTGGAAGGGTTGCGACCAGGCCGGTGCGCACAAAGCGCCAAAAGGCTCGGATCAACCAGGCTATTACCAATTTTGCATGGCCCATGTGCGCGAGTACAACAAGAGTTTCAACTTCTTCTCTGAAATGAAGGATGATGAAATTCAAAAAATCGTGACTGACCGCACCGGCGGCCGTCCCACTTGGGATATGGGGGTCAACAAGGTTGCGCCCGATTCTGAAGGGCTAAGCACTGCCGGTCGCAAAAAGAAAAACCACGACCCATCAAACGTTTTTCGCCGCTATGAGCGCATGCAAGGCAAGTCCGCAGGCCCAAATCGATCCGCTGAACGCAAGATCTTAGATGCGGACAAAAAAGCGCTCGAAATGCTTGATGTCAGCCCAACTTCTGGTCCTGACGAAATCAAAAAAGCCTACAAAGATCTCGTGAAACGCCATCACCCAGACATCAATGGTGGCAACAAAAGCTCTGAAGAGCGTCTGCGCAATATTGTAACAGCGTACAATCACCTAAAGTCCAAAGGGTTTGTTTAAGACCTAAGGCGCGAAAACGAACACGGGGCTCGGCACTGGTCGAGCCCAAATTTTATTGCTATAGAACTTGCATCTTTATGACACCCCGCCCTACCTTTTGCGCGCAAATTGTGCCAAAACCCATTTGAGAAATACGTTCTATCTAAAAGGTTACCCATTATGAGTGTGACAGCACCCCTGCCTGATACCGAATATTCAGTACGTGAGCTTTTTGGCATCGATTCAGATCTAGTGGTCAAAGGATATAAAGAGCGCACCGAACATGTGCCCCCGGTTGACCCTGACTACCTGTTCGACAAAGCAACAACACTTGCCATTCTTGCCGGTTTTGAGCACAACCGCCGCGTCATGGTGCAAGGCTATCACGGCACGGGTAAATCCACCCACATTGAACAAGTTGCAGCCCGCTTGAACTGGCCGCTTGTGCGGGTGAACTTGGATAGCCACGTCAGCCGGATCGATTTGGTGGGTAAAGATGCTATCGTGATCAAAGATGGCAAACAAATCACTGAGTTCCGCGATGGTATTTTGCCTTGGGCGCTGAAAAACAATATCGCCATCGTGTTCGATGAATATGATGCGGGTCGCCCGGACGTCATGTTCGTGATCCAGCGTGTGCTCGAAGTTTCGGGTCGCCTGACTTTGCTTGACCAAAACAAAGTCATCGAGCCGCACCCAGCGTTCCGCCTGTTCTCAACCACCAACACCATTGGTTTGGGTGATACATCGGGCCTTTATCACGGCACCCAGCAAATCAACCAAGGTCAAATGGACCGTTGGTCGATTGTGACCACCCTGAACTATTTGCCGCACGAAAAAGAAGTGGGCATTGTGTTGGCCAAAGCCAAAAGCTTTGACACCGAAGAGGGGCGCCAAACCATTTCAAACATGGTTCGACTTGCCGACCTCACCCGTTCAGCTTTCATCAATGGCGATCTTTCGACCGTGATGAGCCCGCGTACGGTCATCACTTGGGCGGAGAACGCCCAAATATTTGGCGATATCGGCATGGCCTTCCGCCTCACATTCCTCAACAAATGTGACGAGTTGGAACGCGCAGTTGTGGCTGAGTTCTATCAACGCGTCTTTGGTACTGATTTGCCTGAATCTGCTGCAAATATCGCTCTGAGCGCCTAACAGAAAAAAGGCACACTATGTCTGGCATCGCCAAACGCGCCAATAAACCTGATCCGTCAGCCACGTTGAAAAACGCGGTTGGCGTGACCATGCGCGCCATTGCCGAGGATAAAGAGTTGGAAGTGGCCTTCACCTCCGACAGACCTCTTTTGACCAAAGACAAGGCGCGGCTGGCCAACCTGCCTCGCCTGCCAAAACCTGAAGACATTGCTATTGCCCGTGGGCAAGGCGACGCCATGGCCATGCGATTGGCCGCCCACGACCAAAAATTGCACAAAAAGTTTTCGCCCCAAGACCCTGATGCCAGAGCCGTATTTGACAGTTTAGAACAGGTACGTGTGGAAGCGCTTGGCACCCAACGCCTGCCGGGCATGAAGGGCAATTTGGCCGCCATGCTTGAGGACAAATTGTTCCGTGCCAACTATGCATCTGTCACCGATATCGCCGATGCCCCTTTGGCTGAGGCTATGGGCCTAGTGTTGCGCGAAAAGCTATTGGGTATCGACATTCCCTCTTCCGGCGAACGCTTGGTTGAGTTTTGGCGCGAAACCATTGAGCAAAAAGCTGGCGACCAGCTCGACAATCTTGCAAATCTGGTTGATGACCAAACCGAGTTTTCCAAACTTTGCCGCACTGCATTGCGCAATATGGAATTGATCGTTGACGCGGACCCAACCGATTTGGACGGCGACGAGGACGATACGGGCGAAGATGCAGATCCGCAAAACGCCCCAGATGAAAACGCCGACCAGCAAGACGGCACGTCTGATCAGGATGAAGAACAAATTGATGCGGAACAAGCCCCAGGTGACACCGAGCAAGAAGGTGAAACCGAAGGCGAAGACGCCGACATGCAGGATATGGAAGATCAAGAAGCCCCGCTTGAACATGGCGAAGACAGCCCCAATGCTCAGCCGGACAATGATATTCCTGAACATTTCCGCAACATGCCGGACTATAAGATTTTCACCACAAAGTTCGATGAAACCGTAAGCGCTGCAGACCTTTGTCCACCAGACGAATTGGAACAATTGCGCGCCTTATTGGACAAGCAATTGGATGGCCTTTCTGGCGCTGTGGCCCGTTTGGCCAACAAATTGCAACGCCGCTTGATGGCCCAGCAAAGCCGCTCTTGGGAGTTTGACCTTGAAGAAGGCTTGCTTGATACCGCACGGATTACCCGAGTGGTCACCGATCCGCTGCAGCCGCTTTCATTTAAGATCGAAAAAGACACCGACTTCCGCGATACGGTTGTAACCTTGCTGATCGACAATTCTGGCTCTATGCGTGGTCGCCCGATCACCATCGCCGCGATCTGTGGTGACATTCTAGCCAGAACGCTTGAGCGTTGCGGCGTGAAGGTTGAGATTTTGGGCTTCACCACCCGCGCATGGAAAGGCGGCAAATCTCGTGAAGCTTGGATGCAAGCGGGACGCCCTGCCAATCCGGGCCGTATCAACGACGTGCGCCACATCATCTATAAATCCGCTGAAGAACCATGGCGGCACGCCAAGTCCAACTTGGGTTTGATGATGCGTGAAGGCTTGCTCAAAGAAAATATCGATGGGGAAGCGCTGCAATGGGCCCACAAGCGAATTTTGGGTCGGCCCGAAAATCGCCGCATATTGATGGTGATTTCTGATGGCGCGCCTGTTGATGACAGCACGCAGTCCGTCAACCCCGGCAATTATTTGGAAAAACATCTGCGCTACGTAATCGAAGACATAGAAACCCGCTCACCCGTGCAACTGGTTGCCATTGGTATTGGTCACGATGTGACCCGATATTACCGACGTGCAGTCACTTTGCTGGACGCTGAAGAATTGGCGGGTGCTTTGACCGATAATCTTGCAGATTTGTTTGACGAAGAATTGCCACAAGAAACCCGTCGCAGAGGCCGAAAATAGCCCGAAATCCGTTTCTGATCGCAATGATGCTTGGCGCCCTTTGTGCGCCCGGCACTGCTTTTGCCGAAAAGCTCACCATAAACGCCGCTCAAATCAAATGGTTTAAGAGCCAATCGATTGGCAAGCCCGTGGGAATAGATCTCATTTGGCGTGGTGGCCTGCACCTCACCAGCACACACCCTGATTTTGGCGGCCTGTCGGACCTCACGTTCACCTCCCAAAATGGGGATTTGGCGATCGTGACCGACAAAGGCCGCATGATCACAGCTCAGATGTCCTATGACGCAACAAACGCACCAATTGCCATCAACAATGCCGAAATCAATCGGATCAAAAACTCAAAGGGCGCAAACCTTCCTTCATCCTTTTCGCGCGACCCAGAAGCCATTGACACCATCTATCGCAATGGCACCCCAAGCGCGGTGCGCGTAGGCTTTGAACATCTTACCCGCGTGGCAGACTTTGGCCTTATCGATGGAAAACCAGAAGGCGCGGCAAAAGACTATGCCCTGCCAAACTGGATCACCCGGCAACGCAATAATGGCTCCATTGAATCATTGTGCATCGCGCCACCCACTTCCCCGGTCGCAGGTTCGACCTTGGTCATTTTGGAGGATGTGCGCGACCAAAAAGGCAACAACCGCGCTTG
>NZ_CAKZPW010000211.1:0-5570 GCF_937139385.1 uncultured Maritalea sp.
GGATCAATATTTCGCCCGCCCTTGGCGCCTTTATGATTGGCGTCATCTTGGCCGATAGCGAATATCGGCATCAGCTGGAAAGCGACCTCGAACCTTTCAAAGGCTTACTGCTGGGCCTATTCTTTATCTCGGTTGGCATGTCGATCGAATTCTCGGTGTTTTTGACCAATGCATGGTCCATCATTGGCCTCGTGTTGGGCCTTGCAACGCTTAAGTTTGCCGTCCTTTTTGGCCTCGCAACCATCTTCAAGTTTCACATTGCTGATAGATTGCTGTTTGCCACCTTGCTTGCGCAGGGCGGTGAGTTTGCTTTTGTGTTGTTCCAATTTGCTTTGGGCGCTGGCGCCCTTGACCCTGGGATGGCCAGTATCCTCAATGTTACCGTCGCCCTTTCAATGATCATCACGCCGATTCTATTGATCGTCTTTGATCGCATCGTTGTGCCCCGCTTGCCTTCCTTACAATCTGTGGAGCGCGAAGATGACGATATTAGTGTGCGCAATCGCGTTATAGTTTTGGGCTATGGGCGCTTTGGCCAAATCGTCACTCGCTTGCTGACCGCTCAAGGTTATGAAGCTACGCTGATTGACCATGACCCGGAACAGATTGAATTAATGAAGAAGTTCGACGCCAAAGTGTTTTATGGCGATGCGCGTCGGCTTGATCTCTTGAAATCTGCCGGCGCAGACAAGGCCGAACTCATGGTGATATCCATCCACAGTCCTGAAATTGTGTCCGAAATTTCACGCATGGTGCGGGAGAATTTCCCACATATCCGCGTACTGGCCCGCGCCCGTGACCGCAACCATGCCCACGACCTTATGGACATTGGCGTGCATGAATTCGAACGTGACACATTCCACTCAGCACTCCAATTGGGCATCAAAGCTTTGGTGACGCTTGGGTATACAGAAGCAAAAGCCAAACGTTTGGCCAACGCTTTTGCCAAACACGACGTAGAAATGCTGCATGAAGCTTACGAATTACGTGGTGATGATGAAGCCATGATTGGACACGTTAAGACCGCACGACAGCTTTTGGCGCAAGTGATGCAGGCCGACATCGACGAATTGGATGCAGACCAGGCGGTAGACAAAAACAAGGACAATAAATAGTCTGAAAAGCTCAACATCAACAGGGGACGCAATGGCAGCACAAAACAATCTCGACATCTGACAGGGGACGATGCATTTTGCCAGTGAGATAGAATGACACTTACCGATGGCTATTGCACCTGTGGCGGTAGACTTCGAGCGGAACGCGTTAGTTTGCAAGTTTTCCGCAAGCAGGAATTGGAAGTAGCCGCGACAGCAAAGCGGTGAATCTGTCCCTCTTCTATCAAGCCTGAAAAGCGTTTTTTGGCCACACGCCAAAGCGTTCAAGAACAAACGGAACCCTGATCCTTGATTTCTCCTCAAAGAAACAAGGATTCAGGATGTCGAGACACACCCAAAACGTGTCGTTCGAATGCGAACGATGCGCTCACAAAATCAAAAAACTTTCCAATGGTAGTTACCGCAATCACTGCCCAGCTTGTCTATGGTCAAAGCACGTTGACATATTGCCAGGCGACCGCGCCAACCCGTGCAAAGGGTTGATGGAGCCAATCGGCTTACATTGGCACCCGAAGAAAGGGTGGCAAATTATCCATAAATGTTCAATTTGCGGGCATATTGGCCGAAATATTGCGGCGAGTAATAGCATACAGCCTGACAATGCAGACATATTGATCGCGCTATCGCAATCAGTTTGGACTGACTAAAGGTCCAAACGCCATTGTTTGATCACCTCTATTGGTGAAAACTCAATGACCTCTATGGCGTTAAAAACAACATCGAACTCGCCTATTTCATTATTGATATAGGCAAGAGCCGCTTCGCGATTGGCCGGGTCAATTTGCGTACCCAAAGTGCAATGGGGATGCCATTTACCGGGGAGATAATTTGCTCGACACTGCGCCGCATCAACCCTTGCATGAACTTCATGGTGCAAAGCAAGCAAACGCGGCACCTGCACTGGTGCGGCCCAAACCACCATGGGATCCACATCAAAGAAACGAATTTTATTAAACGTGACGCGAACAGGTTTTGCACGCGTAAATGCATCTCCCAATTGCCGTTTCAATTGCGCGCCCGTGACGTGCTCGAACATGGCAAAGGTGAAGTGGGGCGGATATTGCAGCGTTGGCATGGATGGAGACGTTTCAAAGGCGGAGACTTCTTGCCATAGGTGCGTAATCGCACGCGCGCTCTTATTGCGCGCTACAAGCGAAACCGCACTCCCCATAACAAACATCCTTTCGTGGCCAGAATTTGCCATCAAGCCCTTGGCCAAGCAACTTGGATGATCTAGCCTGCCATCACCCTACCAATCAATTACGTATTTTACTTATGCCATTCGACATGTCAGCGATCGACCCCACGGTCATCTTCATCAGTTTTTTGGCCGTTTTTCTGGTCGCTCTTTCCAAATCTGGTTTGGTGGGGTCGCTAAGTTTTGTCGGCGTGCCGCTATTGTCAATCGTCATGCCGGTCACCCAAGCCGTGGGTGTCATGTTGCCCGTGTTGTTGGCGATGGACGCCATCGGGCTAATCGCCTACCGGCGCGAAATTCACTGGCCGAACCTGAAAATCCTTTTGCCCGGCGCCATCACCGGCATCACCATTGGTTGGATGGTCTTTGCCTGCATTTCAGAAGGCATGGTGCGCTTAATGGTTGGCACCGTGACGATACTCTTTTGCCTGGATGAATGGTTGCCATTGCGCAAAACGCTCTCGGGCCTCCCCCCTTCCAGACCATGGGGCTGGTTTTGGGGGTCAATTGCCGGGTTCACCAGCTTTGTCAGCCATACGGGCGGGCCGCCCTATCAAATCTTTATGCTGCCCCAACGGCTCAAGCCAACCCTATATTCGGGCACCACAGTTATCTTTTTTGCCGTGGTCAATTCCACCAAACTGGTCCCTTATGCGTTTTTGGGCCAACTCTCGGTGTCAAATCTCACCATTTCAGCAACACTGATTCCAGTTGCAATTTTGGGCATGCTTTTGGGTGTTTATCTGGTACGCCGCATATCAACCGAACTATTTTACAAAATGGCTTATGTCTTGGCGTTCATTCTGGCGCTCAAATTAATCTATGATGGCGCCCAAAGCTTCCTATAAGCAAAAATACAAAAGGCCACGAGAATGATCGTGGCCCCAATTAGTTGATACTCAAAAGAATATACTATTCTCACCTATTGTCGCGTTTGGTTTTGCATTCGCGATATCTCGTCTTTTAGTTCGAGTTTTTTGCGCTTAAGCATGCCAATTTTCAGCTCGTCTTGAGCAGGGCGCTGCAATTCTTGGAGGATCTGATCGTCAAGCGAGGCATGACGGCGCTCCAGCGCGTTGAGGTGGGAAGTAGTTGTCATGAAGTCTTCCTTTCTCTGTATGTACGCCAAGCAGTCTGTCAAAAAAATGTCATGCTGTCCAATCAACAAATAGCGTCAATTTGTACCAATTTTGCACATGCAGTTAAATCTTTGTGCAATCATTTGTAATATGGGGTAATTTTGACAGACGGTCACAACAGAATCACAAGGGACCCACCAGACCATGATGCCACTTACTTCCGAACAACGGGCGAGATTGGGGCTGGAGTTGGCGTCTAAACGTCAAGAGCACAAAGATTTAGACGCCGCAATTCACGCGCTAACGCATTCAGGACAAAATGATCCCATGTTGGTGCAACGGCTGAAGAAGAAAAAGCTCACCCTTAAAGACCGCATCAAAGAACTAGAAGATATTCTGTTGCCCGACATAATCGCCTAGTATCTGACCAGTATCGCTTCTTTTTAACCAAAGAACGACACCAATTAGACTTTACGCCACTTGCTCAAAGCCAGATTGTAGGGTAAACGCCCTTTTTGACGCAATGCGAGAGGGCTTTTTATGCCTTTAAATCCGCCAATAGCCATCGTCATGGGGTCTCAGTCTGACTGGGCCACAATGCGCCACGCCGCAGAGACACTTGACCAGCTCGAAATTCAATATGAAGCACGCATCGTTTCGGCGCATCGTACGCCTGACCGTATGTATGACTTCGCCAAAGCCGCAGCCGACGATGGGTTTAAAACCATTATTGCTGGCGCTGGCGGTGCCGCGCATTTGCCCGGCATGATCGCTGCGCTCACCCACCTGCCCGTTTTTGGCGTGCCAGTGCAATCCAAGGCACTAAACGGCCAGGACAGCCTGCTATCCATCGTTCAAATGCCTGCTGGCATTCCCGTGGGCACATTAGCCATCGGAAAGGCCGGTGCCGTGAATGCAGCCTTGTTGGCAGCATCAGTCTTGTCCTTGAGCGATGATCACATTCGCCAAAATCTGGATGAATGGCGCTCGGCGCAAACGGCATCAGTGGCAGCGACGCCCAAAAACGAGGCTTGAAATGTCCAGAACCGGCACTCCGCCGCTGAAACCAGGCGACACGATCGGCATAATTGGTGGCGGGCAACTCGGCAGAATGCTGGCCATGGCTGCTGCGCGTTTCAGCCTGAAAACGATCGTTTTGGAGCATGGTAAAAACTGTCCAGCCGCACAGCTTGCCAATTATCATATTCAGGCCGAATATGACGACGTTGCAGCGCTCAAGGAATTGGTGGCATCCTGCAAATTGATTACGTATGAGTTTGAAAATATTCCACTCGAAACAGTAAATTTTCTTGAAGAAAACAATACCCTTTATCCAAACTCTTTGGCTCTCCAGAAGAGCCAGGATCGTCTGGTTGAAAAAACGTTTCTGAATTCAATCGATATTCAAACCGCACCCTATCAAAACATTGAAACCATTGGGGATTTGGAAGAAGCCTACCATCGCTATGACCAAAGTGGAATCTTGAAAACAAGACGATTTGGCTATGATGGCAAGGGTCAGGTTCGTCTTGAAAAAGGAATGAACAAATCTGCCCTTCAAGCCGCATTGGACGAAACAACAAACGCGCCTTGTGTGCTTGAAGGTTTGATTAATTTCCAGTGTGAAATATCTACGATTGTTGCTCGCAGCACCAGTGGAGAGATTGCCGTATTTGATCCGGCAGAAAATGTGCACAAGGACGGCATATTGCGAACCTCCAGCGTGCCCGCAAATGTGTCCGGGAAAATCATCAAAAACGCCAAATCCATTGCAGCCAGAATTGTCGAGGCGCTCGATTATGTCGGTGTAATGGGCGTTGAGTTCTTTGTTCTGGAAAATGATGACCTGATCGTCAACGAAATTGCTCCAAGGGTTCACAATTCCGGACATTGGACGGAAGCGGCCTGCGCAGTATCACAATTCGAACAGCATATTCGTGCAATTGCAGGGTGGCCGCTCGGCTCAACCAAACGTCATTCTGATTGCACAATGGAAAATCTCATTGGATCAGACATCGAGCGGATCCCCGAAATCATGAGCCATTCCAACACGTTGCTTCATCTATATGGCAAGGAAGACAGCCGTGAAGGCAGGAAAATGGGACATTTTACCACGATCAAGCCGCTTTAGTTGCTCAACCGGACTTTTCAGCACATTTGCGGACAATTTTTAGGTTA
>NZ_CAKZPW010000212.1:0-9339 GCF_937139385.1 uncultured Maritalea sp.
TGCTTTGGTTGCAGGCTCTGCCGTTTACAAAGGCAACGACCCATCAACTTACGGTCCACGAATGGACGCTATCCGAAACGCCGCCCTCGCCGGTCGCGGTTAAGATTTATCCTGAATCAAAAACTTCAGAAAGACAGCTAAGCTCATGATCCCTCGTTATTCTCGTGAACAAATGACCTCTATTTGGTCTCCTGAATCAAAATTCAAAATCTGGTTCGACATCGAGGCACATGCAGCTTCAGCCCAAGTCAAAATGGGCGTTGTCCCTCAAGAAGCAGCTGACGTTATTTGGGCAAAAGGCAAAGACGCGCAGTTTGATGTTGAGCGAATTGACGAAATCGAACGCGAAGTAAAACACGATGTGATCGCGTTCCTAACGCACTTGGCAGAGATCGTTGGGCCTGAAGCTCGTTTCGTGCACCAAGGCATGACCTCTTCAGACGTTTTGGACACATGTTTCAATGTGCAGTTGGTTAAAGCCACAGACTTACTTTTGGAAGATATGGACAAATTGCTTGCCGCGCTTAAAAAACGCGCATTCGAGCACAAAATGACCATCACCATAGGCCGCAGCCACGGCATCCACGCAGAACCAACAACCTTTGGCATCAAGATGGCCCTTGCCTTCGCTGAGTTCGACCGCTGCCGCAAACGTTTGGTCAACGCTCGCGAAGAGATTGCAACTTGTGCGATTTCTGGCGCGATTGGTACATTTGCCAATATCGACCCAAGCGTTGAAGTCTATGTTGCTGAGCAAATGGGCCTCTCTCCCGAGCCTGTTTCAACACAGGTCATCCCGCGTGATCGCCACGCTATGTATTTTGCCACATTGGGTGTGGTCGCTTCTTCCATTGAGCGTTTGGCTGTTGAAATCCGTCACTTACAGCGCACAGAAGTTTTGGAAGCAGAAGAATTCTTCTCTAAAGGTCAAAAAGGCTCGTCCGCGATGCCACATAAACGCAACCCAATCCTGACCGAAAACCTAACCGGTTTGGCACGGATTGTGCGCATGGCCGTAACGCCCGCCATGGAAAACGTGGCACTTTGGCACGAACGGGACATTTCCCACTCGTCTGTTGAGCGCATGATTGGTCCGGATTCAACCGTAACGCTGGACTTTGCCCTAATGCGTCTGACTAACGTCATCGAAAACTTGGTGGTTTATCCTGAGACTATGAAAGCCAACATGGACAAACTCGGCGGCCTGCACAATTCTCAACGCGTTTTGTTGGCGCTCACTCAAGCTGGCATGTCACGTGAGGACAGCTATAGCGCGGTACAGCGCAATGCCATGAAGGTATGGCGCGGTGAAGGCGAATTCGCAGCATTCTTAAAAGCGGATGACGACGTATCAGCCGCGCTAACAGATGCACAAATCGATGATATGTTCGACGACGCGTACCACATGAAACACGTCGACACGATCTTCACTCGGGTATTTGGCGAGGCCTAATTCAAAGCTTGACCAAATTGCAATTGATTGGAAAGGTGGGCCTCAACGCCCACCTTTTTCTTTAGGCCATCACATATGTCCATTCGCGACATTCTGCTCGCAATTCTGGTTGTTGCCATCTGGGGCTTCAATTTTGTTGTGATCAAAGTCGGCGTTGCCGACGTACCCCCGCTTTTGCTCACGGGCCTTCGCTTTTTGGCTGCTGCGCTTCCTCTCGTCTTTTTCGTCAAAAGACCCAAAACCCATTGGGGCTACATCGCAGCATATGGGTTTATTCTGGGTGTCATCAAATTTGGCATGCTATTTACCGCCATCAAACTTGGTGCTAGCGCATCACTCGCTTCGATCGTGACGCAAATGCAGGCCTTTTTTACAATTGGTTTTGCCTTTTTGCTTTTGCGCGAAACACCCAAAATTTGGCAAATCATTGGTGCTGTAATTGCATTTAGCGGCATGGCGATCATGGGGTTCGAGCAAGCGGCAGACGCTCAATTCGTCCCTTTCCTCCTGCTGATTGCAGTTGGCGCTTCTTGGGGTGTGGCCAATATCATCATCAAAAAGGCTGGCCAGATAGATATGTTCAGCTTCATTGTTTGGGCAAGTCTGGTGCCCCCTCTTCCCCTGTTTGTCTTGTCCTGGCTTATCGAAGACCAAGATGCGATTGTAAACGTCTTAACCAGCCCGACGGCAATTAGCATTGGCGCTGTTTTTTATCTTGCATACGCTGCAACCATCATTGGTTTTGCCATTTGGAACCAACTGCTAAAAAAATATCCTACAAGCTTAGTCGCACCATTTTCGCTGCTTGTACCCCTATTTGGCATTCTGTCAGGCGTTCTAATTTTGGGCGAAACCATGAGTACACTGGCAATCATTGGTGGCGGCGTTATCTTTTTGGGCCTTTTGCTCAATGTTTTTGGGGAACGCATTGCCATATTCATTAGGAAAAAAAGAGCGATTTAGCGCGCCACATTTCGGACGTTTTCACTTGCATCTAACTTATGAATTGTGCACCAAGACATTATGAAAATAGCAGACGCAGACATACTTATCATTCCCGGCTATCAAGGCTCCCCTGAAGGCCATTGGCAGCACGGCTGGGCACAAAAAATGCCAACAGCTCGAATTGTCGAGCAAGAAGACTGGAATAAACCTGATCTTGAAAAGTGGGTTAGTAGCGTACTGCAAGAGATAATGATGGCAACACGCCCGGTGGTGCTGATTGGTCATTCGCTTGGCGTTACAACCATTGCTCATGTTGCAAAAAGATTGACTGACACGAAGGTTATCGGCGCGTTACTCATCGCCCCACCGGACCTTGATCGCAAAAAGGGCATGCCCAAGCAAATCATGGGATTTGCCCCCGTGCCCCGCGATCCACTGCCATTCCCATCAACACTTATCGCCTCGTCAAACGATCCGTTTTGCAGTGTCGAAGCCGCTGCAGAAATGGGTATGGCATGGGGTTCTGCATTCAACAATGCTGGCGAGCTGGGTCACGTAAATCCAGCATCAGGCTTTGGCGCTTGGCCAGAGGGCCTTATGGCCTTCGCCAATCTCATGAAAAAACTCTAGTTGGTTTTAGTTGGCCATTCTGTGTGGTGGCCATCAATCACATATTTATGGCTATGGCGCACCGCTTCATGTTTGTGAGGATGTCTGTGGGGCTCTGGCCCTTCCCACCCTTCATGCACATGTTGGTGGTGCGACCCATGATAGTGCAAATGATCATGGTAAAGTTCATCATGTTGATGTTCAATCGCTGATGGGTCATCGTTTTGCCACAACTGTTGCGACAAGATCATTGCCCCAAGAGACACAAGTGCAAAAATCAAAAAAGCTGGTTGGAACCCAAAAGAACTCGCCAGCCAACCAGCTGCCGGATAACTTGCCAACCAACATAGATGGCTTAGCGTGAACTGCGCCGCGAATAGTTTAGGCAAGTCTTCGTCAGAAGCCGACCGTCGCAGCACGCGCCCGGCAGGGGTCTGCACCAGCGAATAGCCAATACCGAGCATAAACCAAGCCACTAGCAACAAATCAAAACGGCCAACATATCCCGCCAACAGCATCGTTAAGCCAAGTAACCAACCACCACGCCGCATCACTGCTTGATCACCCAGTCGATTGACCAATCGCGGTACCATTAAAGCAGCAACAAGCGAACCCAGACCAAATGCACTCATAGCGATTGCAACCATGCTCTCTCCACCGCCAAATTGGCCGCGAACCAACACCACAGTATTCACAATCACCATTGCTCCAGCTGCAGATACAACCAAAAACATCGCCAACATGCCCATCAGACGAGGCGTCTTGCGATAAATTTGAAATCCTTTTAGAATCTTGTCTTTTGCGCTGAGGGATTTGTCTTGCAGATCCTCAATGGCGGGCATCCTTGTCGACAGAACCAATCCAGCAGAGACCAAAAAGGCAGCCGAGTTTGCGACAAAGAAAACATCAAAACTAACGAACAACAGCAAAGCGGCCGCAATTGTGGGGCTCAACAAATTCTCTAAATCATACGCCAACCGCGCCATTGAAAGCGCCTTGGTGTAGTCTTCTTCATCTTCAAACAATTGTGGAATGATCGACTGAAATGTGGGCGTAAACCCAGCGGAACATGCATTTAGCACAAAAATCAATAAATAGATCTGCCATTCAGCGGTAACAAACGGCAAAACCAAAACACATGCTGCACGCGCAACATCCAGCACCACCAGCAGTCTTTTCCGTCCGCTAGGCCGGATCAGTCCACCTACCACTGGCGCAACAAAAATGAAGGACAGCATCTTGATTGCCAACGCGGTGCCCAGCACCACCCCCGCTCGATCACCAGCAATTTGAAAGGCAAGCAAAGCCAGAGCAATAGTGGTCAGGCCCGTGCCAAGCAACGCGATTAACTGCGCGCTAAACAGTTTGCGAAATGCCACATTCTGAAAGATCGATCGTTTACTAATCACTTGCCCTGCCATTCGTTTTTTGGAGATGTCATCACAGCCCATAAAAAAAGGCAAAGAAAAACGGCCCCACAAATGCAGGGCCGTTCAAAATCAAGACGATGATGCTTAGTCTTTTGTTTCAAATGTCTGCGCAACTTCCGCATAGAGCGTACGCATTTTGCCATGCAAATCATCATCCGAAATTGTTACGCCTTTGGCGTCAAAATCAGCGCGGATTTTGCGGAAAACGTCTTCATCGCCTGCTTCTTCAAAATCAGATGCGATGACTTCACCCACATATGTCTCAATTTCAGATGCAGCTGTGATGCCCAATTGCTCCGCGGCCCATTGACCCAAAATCTTGTTACGGCGAGCTTCAATTTTGAATTTCGTCGCTTCGTCGTGCACAAACTTCGCTTCTGCAGCCTTTTCGCGATCTTTAAAACCGGACATATGTTCGTCTCCACTTAAAAAGGGTTGAGCCCTTTGGCCTCTTCACCAACGAGATAGTGTGATTGGGCGAATAAATCAACGATACTTTGCCCATTATCAAGCACATTAGAACGGGAATCGGGCATTTCCGCGTTGATTGGGGTCAATTATTCCGGGACAAAGGAGATTTGCGCCACAAATACCACACAAATTGCTTGCTTTTTTAGCCCAAAAAGGCGCATGAAGCCCGCGAAAGCTTTTATCCAGTTCAGAATCACGGGGAACAAGATGAACCGTCGCCGCAAAATTTACGAAGGCAAGGCCAAAACCCTTTATGAGGGTCCAGAACCGGGCACTTTAGTACAACACTTCAAAGACGACGCAACTGCGGGCAATGGCGCCAAGCATGAAGTCATCGAAGGCAAAGGCGTTCTGAACAATCGAATTTCAGAATATATCTTCACAAAATTGAACGAATTGGGCATTCCAACCCATTTCGTGCGCCGCATGAACATGCGAGAGCAGTTGATCCGTGAAGTTGAGATTATCCCGATTGAGGTGGTTGTCCGCAACATTGCCGCCGGCTCTATTTGCCCACGTCTTGGTCTTGAATCTGGCACCCGACTCCCCCGTTCAATCATTGAGTTCTATTACAAAGATGACGCGTTGAACGACCCTATTGTGTCCGAAGAGCACATCACGGCTTTTGGTTGGGCCAATCCCCAAGAACTTGATGACATCATGACATTGGCTGTACGGATAAATGATTTCCTCTCCGGTCTCTTTATGGGTGCAGGCATCCAATTGGTCGATTTCAAAATCGAATGCGGTCGCCTGTATCAAGAAGACACCATGCGCATTGTCTTGGCTGACGAAATCTCGCCAGACAACTGTCGCTTATGGGATGCAAAAACCCAAAGAAAACTAGACAAAGACGTATTCCGTCAAGATTTGGGCAGCTTGGTCGATAGTTATCGTGAAGTTGCGCAACGTCTAGGCATTTTGGTAGAAGCAGAGAACGCGCTGACTACTGGCCCGCGTTTGGTAAAATAAACGGCCACACGGCCAATAAATGAATGGTTAGAATTATGAATGCACGTGTGTTCGTTACATTGAAGAATGGCGTCCTTGATCCTCAAGGCAAAGCAATCGAAGGCGCCTTAGGTAGTCTTGGTTTTGAAGGCGTTGACGCCGTACGTCAGGGCAAAATATTCGATCTAAAAGTCAATGCAAATTCGAAAGAAGAGGCAAAAGCTGAAATCGCCAAAATGTGCGAGAAGCTGTTGGCCAATACAGTGATTGAAAACTACACGATCGAGTTGCACGACTAATCGATCCGTTTGGGCATGTGCCCACAAAATTTCACCCGCTAGTTTTGCGAATTTTGGGCTCAAAACATATGTTTTGAGCCTCTTGGAGTTGTTATGTTAAAATCTGTTTCATTGTCGCTGATGTTTTTTGTCGCTATGGGTTTGTTTGTTGCAGCCTACGGCACATTGCCCGCTTAGGCGGCTAAGTCCGAATGCCAAAACAATAGAACTTTACGCATTAATATTAACAGTTAATCAAACCTTTCGAAATCCTCACTCCTCTCGTTCTCGTGATCGCTCTAGTCGTTAATATCTGGTAAATTCACCGCAACGCATGTGTATTGAGGAGCGTGACGATGAATGAAATCAAACGGCTAGATTGGGTTGATATGGCAAAGGGCCTATCAATTTTGTTGGTGGTCATGCTTTACGCAACCAACGGAGCGGGTGAAGCTAAAGGCAATGTGGGTGCTCTGCATTATCTTATTGGATATGCAACACCGTTCAGAATGCCCGAGTTCTTTTTGATCTCCGGCCTTTTCCTTGCCAATGTTATCAATCGTCCATGGGCAAAATTCACTGACCGTCGTGTTGTGCATTATCTCTATTTCTACGCATTGTGGGCAATTATTCACATCGTAGTAAAAGTAGGTTTGGCTACCGCTGATCCCCTCACTGCGCTTGAATATCTAGCTTGGGCGGTAATTCAGCCCTACGGCGTACTTTGGTTCATCTACGTGCTCGCCCTTACCGGGGTTGCAGCAAAAGTGCTCAAAGAACTGCGAGTTCCACATTGGGCGGTTCTTGCAGTTGCAGGCGCAGCTTCAATGGCTCAAATCCACACAGCCAGCTACGCGCTTGACCAATTTGCGGAGTATTTTGTGTTCTTTTATGCCGGCTATGCTTTTGCACCCTGGATCTTCAAGCTCGTTGGCAAGGCAATGTCAGCCCCAACTGCAGCAATAGTCGGCCTAGCTCTATGGGCTTTGTTAAATGGGTATCTTGTGTTCACCCCTGGATTTGTCGCAGAGCCTGGTCACTTTACGATGGGTTTGGCAGAAACACCTGCTATTCGGTTTGCCCTTGCCCTTATAGGCTCTGTTGCCTTGTGCGTTGCCGCGGGAATGCTGTCACTTGTGAATTGGATGGGATGGTTGCGCTTCATCGGCAAACGATCTCTCGTGATTTATGTGGCATTTGCGCTGCCGCTTACCTTCAGTCGTCTCGTATTGATCAAACTTGATCTGATCAGCGACACAACTTTGCTCACCATCATAACAATGCTGATCGCAATTCTGCTGCCGCTTTTCGGATATTGGATGATCGAAAAGCTCGGTTTTGGACGTTTTTTGTTTACTCGACCAACGTGGGCGACCTGGCTCAACGACAGCAAAAAAACTGACCATCCAATCAAATATGGCACCCCAGCGGAATAAGCGATCAAGAAATCGTCATAAACTCAAAAAAAGAGGCTCAGCACACCGCTGGGCCTCTTGCTTTTTAGGCTGAAATTCCGTCAAAGAAAGGCAAATATCCGTGGCCCAGACACGATGGCCACCAAACTTGTCGCTAAGACTTCGATCCAGCACTCAACACCCAATGGGGACTGAACATGAAATCAGCTGTGATTCTTTTCCCCGGTCTAAATCGTGACCGGGATATGCTAACCGCATTAGAGAAAATTACCGGTCATAAACCACACGCAATTTGGCATGGTGATGCGGAATTACCAAAGGTTGACCTCGTTGTTATTCCGGGCGGTTTCTCATATGGAGATTATTTGCGCGCCGGGGCAATTGCTGCGCGCTCACCCGCCCTTGCTGCGGTTAAAAAACATGCCGACGCTGGCGGCCTAACACTGGGTGTGTGCAACGGCTTCCAAATCCTCACGGAAGCGGGGCTCTTGCCCGGCGCTCTTATGCGCAATCGTGACTTGAAGTTTTTGTGCAAAACGATTCATCTTAAAGCAGAAAACACAACCAGCGCCTTCACAAGCGAATACGCCAACTCCCCCGTTGTGCCTTGCCCGATCGCCCACCATGATGGCAATTACACCATCGATCCAGATGGTCTTAAAGACCTGCAAGACAATGACCGGATTGCATTCCGCTATTGCGACCAAAACGGCAACACTGATTTGGCCGCAAACCCGAATGGCTCCATCGACAATATTGCTGGCATATTAAACAAACGCGGCAACGTGCTGGGCATGATGCCTCACCCTGAAAACCTGATCGAAAAAGCGCACGGCGGCATCCAAGGCCGCATGATCTTTGAAAGCCTTGTGAAAGCGGTGGCGTAAATGTTGAAGAACCAAGACATCGAAATCACCAAAGAACTGATTGCATCGCACGGCATTAACGACGAGGAATATGCCAAAATTCTCGAACTGATTGGCCGCGAACCAACTTATACTGAGTTGGGCATATTCTCAGCTATGTGGAACGAGCATTGCTCGTATAAGTCATCCAAACTTTGGCTTAAAACATTGCCCACAAAAGGCGAACGGGTGATCCACGGGCCGGGTGAAAACGCTGGCGTAGTCGACATTGGTGATGGCCAAGCTGTGGTGTTCAAAATGGAAAGCCACAATCACCCTTCTTTCATCGAGCCTTACCAAGGTGCAGCGACAGGCGTTGGCGGCATTTTGCGCGACGTTTTCACGATGGGAGCGCGACCAATCGCTGCAATGAACGCTTTGCGGTTTGGTGCACCCGAACACGAAAAAACACGTCACCTTGTTTCAGGTGTTGTTGAAGGTGTTGGTGGATACGGCAACTCATTTGGCGTCCCAACGGTTGGCGGTGAAGTTGAATTCGACGCGCGCTACAACGGCAACATCCTTGTAAACGCTTTCGCCGCTGGCCTTTTGGATACAGATAAGATCTTCTTGTGCGCAGCCAAAGGTGTTGGTCTTCCAATCGTATATCTTGGCGCAAAAACTGGACGGGATGGCGTTGGCGGCGCGACAATGGCTTCTGCTGAATTTGGCGATGACATCGACGAAAAACGCCCTACAGTTCAAGTGGGTGATCCTTTCACCGAAAAGTGCTTGCTTGAAGCTTGCCTTGAACTCATGGCCACAGGCGCTGTTATTGCCATTCAAGATATGGGCGCAGCAGGTCTTACCTGTTCAGCGGTTGAAATGGGCGCACAAGGCAATTTGGGCGTTGAATTGAACCTCAATGATGTGCCAGTACGC
>NZ_CAKZPW010000213.1:0-1905 GCF_937139385.1 uncultured Maritalea sp.
TTCCCCTCAGCGCCAGCGGCAGGGCACAATTTCAGGCCAAATGCTCAAAAGTCCATTCTGAAGCAAAGACTTACTTAAACTTGTTGAGCCTTATGCTGCTATTGGTGTCAGCAACCATTGGCATGCGCCGAATGTCGACCAGCAGATGATCGAGGTTTTGCAGAGATGACACCCGCAATTCGAGGATAAAATCAAATGCGCCGTTCGACGAGGTAATGGCTTCAACGCCGGCCAGTTTTGCAAATTGGGCAACAACACTTCGACTGTCACCTGGCTTTAGCTTGACCAGCACCAATGCATCAATCAATGCACCATTTGCTTGGTCTCCCAATTCAATAGTGAAGCGAGTGATCGCTCCTGAAGCCTTTAGTTTGTCAATTCGGTTTTGAACCGTTGGTCGCGACACACCCAAGTCTCTGGCCAGTTCGCTGGCCGGACGCCGCGCGTCTAAACTCAAAAGCCTTATCAGCTCTCTATCTGTTTCATCCATCAAGAACACTCACAATTCGAAAGAATGAATGACTTATCGCAAGTATTATTTCTAATTGGAATGTTTTTCTGTCTTTTTGGCAACAGCCTTCGATGCAACATTGAGCTTACGCTTTGAATGGATTGCAGTATGAAAGTCACCGTTTGTCAATTAGACCCTCGCCCCACACAATTGGACGCACAATTGTCTGCACTCGCAAAACACGTTGAAATGCAACAAAGTGATTTCTTGCTGCTGCCAGAAATGTGTTTTGCCGATTGGCTTGCGGCCGAACAGCAACCTGATGCCAAGAAGTGGGCGCATGCGGTCAATGAACATGCGCGGCACATTGCAGATTTGTCGAAACTGGGCGCACAGAGCGTTTTGGGCACCCGCCCCATCGTTAAAGAAAACGGCAGCCGCCGAAATGAAGCTTATATTTGGTCGCAACAAGATGGCGCTGCGCCGCTGCATGAAAAATACTATCTGCCAGACGAACCAGGCTATTGGGAAAACACTTGGTATGATCGGGGCGAAAAAAGCTTTGAAATTGGCCGAACTTTGGGCATGCGACTTGGTGTTCAGATATGCACAGAGATGTGGTTTTTTGAATGGGCACGGCATTATGCAGCTTCACGCGCTGACCTTTTGTGCGTACCGCGCGCAACCCCGCATGGTTCGGTAGAAAAGTGGCTGGCTGGCGGACAAACAGCTGCGGTATGTTCGGGTGCTTATTGTTTATCATCAAACTTGTGGGCACCCGAAGGGGCATCGCCCAACGCGGGTGGTCTTGGATGGGTCGTTGATCCAGAAGGCAATATATTGGCCACAACCGACCCACAAACACCATTTGCTACAGTGGAGATAAATTTGGAATTCGCCCGCCAAAGCAAGGCAACTTATCCCCGATACGTGCCTGAATAGGGAGATATGATAGAAGAAGGGGCGCATATGAGCATGATCAAGCTTGGACCCGTTTGCTGTTGTCGGAACACAAAAAAGTTGCGGTGCGCAATATTTTGACTGACCTCATTGAGCTGAAAATCACAAAAAATCACCAGTAAGCTGCGCCAATCTATCCCCGTCCCCTCTTCCTTCCCCTACAATCTTGTCAGCTTTTTTCGAAGACCCAAGCGAACAGCGGACGCGGTGTTGGGGTTGAGTGGTGACACTTAGAAAAAGTGGGTCAAAGGGCAACTGGTCGCAGTTGCTCGCTTGGCAAGCATAAATCCAGCCTGACACCGAAGGCAGCTTATTAGCCGTTTGGTGAGTATTGTTTCTCACCTTCACCTTTAAACGGGTGATCATCAAATGATCAATGGCGATCAAAACAGTTTTGATGGAACGCTGAGCAAGGGGATAGAAGGGTTTAGCACCTCGGGGTATTTCAGTTTTAAGGCAAAAGCCATTTCACGCGAGGCGTTTAACGTCTCATT
>NZ_CAKZPW010000214.1:0-2732 GCF_937139385.1 uncultured Maritalea sp.
TGGGTTATAAAATTGCTGTCGTAGGTGCCACTGGCAATGTGGGTCGCGAAGTCTTGTCAATTCTGGATGAGCGTGGGTTTCCTGCAGAAGAAATCATCGCGCTGGCATCGAGACGTAGTCAGGGGACTGAAGTTTCCTATGGTGATCAAACACTCCGCGTTCAGGCGTTGGACAACTACGATTTTACGGGCACAGACATTGCCATTATGTCTGCCGGCGGTGATTTATCCAAGAAACTTGCACCGCAGATCGCGGCAAAAGGTTGTGTGGTCATCGATAATTCCTCTGCATGGCGTTACGACCCGGATGTGCCGCTCATCGTGCCAGAAGTAAATCCAGACGCTATTGAGGGATTTTCTAAGAAAAATATAATAGCCAACCCCAATTGCTCGACTGCACAACTGGTGGTGGCGCTGAAGCCGTTGCACGACCAAGCAAAAATCAAGCGAGTTGTTGTGTCCACGTACCAGTCAGTATCAGGTGCAGGAAAGGAAGGCGCGGATGAACTGTTCACTCAAAGTAGAGCTGTGTTCGTTTCTGATCCAATTGAGAATACCAAATCTACAAAGCGTATTGCATTCAATGTAATTCCACATATCGACGTGTTCCTAGATGACGGGTCTACGAAAGAAGAGTGGAAGATGGTCGCTGAAACCAAAAAAATGCTCGATAAGTCCATTAAACTCACCGCAACAGCTGTGCGTGTTCCTGTATTTGTTGGTCATGCCGAAGCCGTGAACATTGAGTTCGAAAACGAAATCACTGCTGATGAAGCACGTGGCATTCTGCGCGAAGCGCCTGGTTGCCTTGTTGTGGATAAGCGCGAAGATGGTGGCTATGTCACACCATATGAATCTGCGGGCGAAGATGCGACATTCATCAGCCGAATTCGCGAGGATAGTACCATTGAAAATGGCCTGAATCTTTGGGTCGTTTCTGATAATTTGCGTAAGGGCGCGGCGCTTAACACAGTTCAAATTGCTGAATTGTTGGTGAACCGTGGTCTTTTAAAGTCTCAAGCAGCTGCTTAAGATACAGTTTAGCTGATATTGGCGATATATGAAACGCTGTCTGAGAAAGCTCAAACAGCGTTTCAATTGGCCGAAGATCATCAAAATATCAATCGCGAAGAAGATCATTGATTGATGTTTTGGAGCGAGTCTGTGCGTCGACTTTTTTAACAATTACTGCGCAGTAAAGACTGGGCCCCCAGTTTTGTCCTGGAACCGACTTGCCGGGAAGAGAGCCTGATACCACAACTGAATAGGGCGGAACCTCGCCCATGTGAATTTCGCCGGTTGCACGATCAACGATCTTTGTCGATTTGCCGATGTAAACGCCCATTCCCAGAACTGCACCTTCGCGCACGATGCAGCCTTCAACAACTTCGGAACGCGCTCCAATAAAGCAATTGTCTTCAATGATCGTTGGGCCAGCTTGAAGTGGCTCAAGAACACCCCCGATACCAACGCCGCCAGACAGGTGTACATTTTTGCCGATTTGCGCGCATGAGCCAACGGTAGCCCATGTATCAACCATAGTTCCCTCATCAACAAATGCGCCAAGGTTGACGAAGGACGGCATTAATACAACGCCCGGAGCAACATAGGCGGATCGACGTACAGTACAGTTTGGAACCGCACGAAAACCAGCGGATTCAAATTCTGAGGCACCCCAACCGTCGAATTTCGATGGAACTTTGTCCCACCAAGTAGCACCACCTGCGCCACCTTTAATAATTTCCATTGAATTCAGGCGGAATGATAGAAGGACCGCTTTTTTAAGCCATTGATTGACTGTCCAATTACCATCTGCTTGGCGCTCTGCAACACGAGCTTCACCTTTGTCGAGCAAGTTTAGCGACGTTTCAACAGCATCACGTACTTCACCCTTTGTGTCAGTATTGACGGCACCGCTATCTTCAAAAGCGGCTTCAATTATGGTCTCCAAGGCAGCAAGGTCAGTCATTCGGGCTCCGAGATTTTGTGTGTATCATGGTTGGAAAATCGAGGCGGACCATAGGCGTATGACGTTAATCTTGCAATGGGCAGCAATCCGCATTAGGCGTTTGTTATGAACCAAACTCCACTGTCAGAATTCCCACTTAATCCTCGCCTTGCCGCCGATACGCATTTCGTGACTTCTTTGGAGCTATGCAATGTGCTGTTGGTGAATGACGCTCGATTTGTTTGGCTGATACTAGTTCCGCGCATCGAAGGCGCTATAGAAGTCTTTCATTTGGATGAATTGCAAAAAGTTCAATTGGCAACTGAGATAGACCAGATATCAGGCGTGGTACTGGATCTCACCAATTGCGAAAAGCTGAATGTTGGTGCTTTAGGAAATATCGTGCGCCAACTGCATGTACACATAATCGCAAGGGAGATTTCTGATGCCGCTTGGCCAGGCCCAGTATGGGGTGTGGGAACAGCTAAGCCATATAGTGCTGAGGCAAAATCGACACTTCTTAAAAAGATAAAATCAAGACTTTGAGGCGAAATTGGTGAGTAATTTTTTCAAGAGCACAGCTTTTCCTGATGTTTCTGCATGGAATGCATTTTCAGCAAATGAACTCGAACGAAACAGTGAGCGCCTAAGCGCTGAAGACTTGGCTGCCGCTTGGCATAACCCACAAGCAAATGTCTTTCTATTTCATAACGGTGACCCTGTTCTAAAAGTCGTTGGTAGCAAGGCAACAGCAGCTCTTTCCTTGGGGGAGGCTGCGAATTTAT
>NZ_CAKZPW010000215.1:0-4529 GCF_937139385.1 uncultured Maritalea sp.
TGCCAAAAGATGCAGAAGGCCGTGTTAAGCTTGACGAAGAACGCATTCAGCACTGGCTTGCAAACGGCGCGCAGCCAACTGACCGCGTACACCGTTTCCTCGACGCAGCTGGTCTTTTGAAGCGCGGCGAGAAAAGCAATCCAAACAAAGGTCTTCCAGGCAAAAAAGCCCAAGAACGTTTAGAAGAAAAACGTCAAGCTGAAGAAGATGCCAAAGAAGCAGCAGCTGCAGAAGCCGCCGCCGCAGCTGAAGCCGCAGCAGCACCAGCAGAAGAAGCAGCGGCTGAGTAATCCACTCTAACGCTTCTTGAAGGAAATAAGTCATGGACAGCACTGAAAAGAAATTCAAAAGTCGGGTTCTTATGGGCCAGATTGGTGCTGCCCATGGCATTCAGGGCCAAGTGCGGATTAAATCCCACACCGAAGACCCTTTGGCGATCAAAAACTATTCGCCTTTGAGCACCAACCGACCCGGTTTAGAGATCACCATCAAAAAAGCCCGGTTGAACAAATCGGTAATCGTTGCCTCTATTTCGGGCATAGCTGATCGCACCGCCGCAGAAGCGCTCAATGGCGTAAAACTCTACGTCAATCGCGACCAATTGCCAGAAATGGAAGACGAAGACGAGTTTTACCAAGCGGACCTGATTGGCTTGGAAGCCCGCTACGAAGACGGCAATAAATATGGCACGATTACCGCGATCCAAAATCACGGCGCTGGCGACATTCTTGAGGTGCGCCCTGTGCGCGGCCCTTCCCAACTGATGCCGTTCACCAAACGCATTATCCCATCCATCAATATTGCTGAAGGCTATGTCACGATCATTATGCCTTCAGACATTGTGATCGATGAAGAAGAGGCGTTCGAGCCCGAATAGGCCAAGCCCCATGTTTCGCGCTGACGTCATCACCCTTTTTCCAGAGCTGTTTCCCGGCCCACTTGGTGCATCCATTATTGGCCGCGCCATGGACAATGGCTTGTGGTCTTTAACCGCCACCCAATTGCGCGATTATGCGAAGGACAAACACAAAAAGGTCGACGATACCCCAGCAGGGGGTGGCCCCGGCCTTGTGTTAAAGCCAGACATTCTCGCCCGCGCGATTGATGATATTTCCCCCTCAAATGACCCGCGTCCGCGTCTCTTGATGAGCCCGCGCGGCAAACCGCTGACCCAAGACTATGCCCGCGAATTATCAAAAGGCCCCGGCGCCGTGATCATTTGCGGCCGTTTTGAAGGCATCGACCAGCGCGTCATCGACCAGCGCAACCTAATCGAAGTCTCTGTTGGCGATTATGTATTATGCGGGGGCGAAGTCGCGGCCATGACCTTGCTGGAAGCCACCACGCGCCTATTGCCCGGCGTTATGGGCTCGAACGAAAGCGAAATGGACGAAAGCTTTGAAAATGGCTTGCTCGAATATCCTCAATATACCCGCCCTGCCGAATTTGAAGGCGTGCCCATCCCCGACGTAGTGACCAGTGGCGACCACAAAAAGCTTGATCAATGGCGCCAAGAACAATCTGAGCAACTAACCAAAGCTCGCCGCCCAGATTTGTGGGAAAAGTTTAAAAGCAAGATTTAGCTGATGGCGGCTCAAAACGTAAAACCTGACAGAACGATCCCGCATCAAGTGCGAGATGGTGCGATTTAGAACCCTGCGCGCACCGTCCCGGCCCCCGAGCCGGGACCAATTTCACGCCCAACATGGTTCCCCCCTTAGCCAAACTTGCCAGCATAATGCGCCCCAATGATCGGCGCAAACATTTCTGCCGGCTTTCGCGCCAGTTTTACATTCATCCCATGAAGTGCCATCACCAATTGCCGCTTGTGGTTCTCGTGCACCACAGCATCTTGCCAACGCATCATCGCTGCATCATCCCAATTGTCAGCGTCCTGCATCACCACTTCAGGGTTTAACCGGACCAACAAAGCCGCAAAAGCCGCCTCAGATAAGTTCGCCACCAGCATTTCTTCGCCGCACCACAAAGCCGTTGGTGCGCGCAAATACAAATCAACCAGCGCGGAAACGACACCGTTCAAACCGTCGATCTTGTCATTTAAGTGCTCAACACATGACCCCGCCAAATATGCAAAGTGACTTAGAAAATGCAAAAATCGATTGTCATCATCGAGCACAGAATAGTCACTGACCAACCCAGCCCGCTCAACAAAAAAGGCTAAAATCTGCGCGCGGACCTTCAACTGTCCACTGTCAATTAGACCACCCAAAATGAGCAATCCATAGCTTTGAGCAAGCGGCTCTTCTTGCGCATCAAACCAGGCCACAAACACTTCAAACGCCCGCGCTGCTTTATCTTCATTCATTTGGCCGCTAGTGCAATATTGGTAAAGCGCGCCATAGGTTTTTTCTTCCGTTTTGGGCATAAATTGTTGTAAAATTTCTTGAAATTTGTCCGACATAATATTCGTTTCGCTTTAAAACATTGAGGCAAGTGAACTTAACCGAACCGCACATTTGTCGCCATGCTCTTTTTGCTCAGATGCGCAAAGAGGCAAAAAGCACGCCTCCCCCCTTTATGTGGGAGGGAAGCGCGGATGGGCAGGTCAATCCTGCGATTGCAGCCAATTAAGGATCGCGTGATTTGTTTCTTGTGGCTTTTCTTGTTGAATCCAATGGCCACAATCAAGGTTGACCACATCAACGTTCGGCACAAAATCCTTAAGGTTTTCCGACTTGGCAACCATATCCCGATCACCATAAATCATGAGGGCGGGATGTTGAATAATTGGGTCGGCCTTTGCCAACAAATGCCAGTTTCGATCAAGGTTTCGATACCAATTTATGCCGCCCGTAAATCCTGATTGTTCAAATGCAGTAACAAAAACCGCCAATTCAGCTCCACTCATCAAAGGGTCGCCCAAAGGTGTTTTTGCGTTGGCGAGATTAATCATCATCATGCCGGGCTCTGGCGGGGTTAAGGGCACGTTTTTGCGGAACATATTGCGCAGGAATTGGTGCGTGTTCTGGTCCAAAATAGCGTCAGCAACGCCAACCTGTCGGTTAAAATGCACAAAATAGAAATCTGCGCCAAATAGGGCTTCCATCATTTCAATCCATGGCATGTCACCGCGTTCTTGATAGGGCAAAGCCAAGTTGATGACTTTATCCACCCGGCTTGGGTGCAACAAAGTCAGCCCCCAAACCACCGCAGCGCCCCAATCATGACCAACAAAGGTCGCCTTTTCATAGTCAAAATGATCAAGCAGCGCGATCAGATCGCCTGCCAAATGCTCAATATCGAAGTCTGTCACCTCAGAAGGAGAAGACGAAGCGCCAAACCCACGCTGATTTGGAACGATCACATGGTAACCCGCATCAACAAGCGCTGGCACTTGATACCGCCATGAAAAGGCGTGTTCTGGCCAGCCGTGACAAAGGACAATTGGATTTCCTTTGTTTTTGCGACCTGCTTCAAAGACTTCAAGTTCTACGCCATTGAGAGAAATAAGCGTGGGCTGAGGAAAATCGATTGGAATGGACATGGCATTTCTCTTTTTTACTTTTTCTCAAGAACAAATATCGCCCTTGTTTAGGGCAACACAGTTTTGCTCCGGAGGGGTTTGAAATGGGCGTGACAAGAAAAAAATCCCCTTGCCTACGCGAACAAGCATTGCCTAAAACCTAATGGTGCCAAATACTGGCACCATTAAATGGTAGAACCCTGAAATGAACATTCGCCTTCGCTTAGACGCTATCGTGCGCAGCCTTCGCCGCAATGGCACTTCAACAATTGCTGACTTGGCAGAAGAAGTTGGCGCGTCACGGCGCACCATTTTGCGCGACATTAGCGCACTGCGCGATGAAGGTTTTATCATCCACTCAGAACCCGGGCGCGGGGGCGGCTTACAACTCGACCCCCAATCACTTCAAACCACGCCCCGATTGTCGGTTGCCGAAGTGTTTGCGCTGCTCATCAGCGTTGCCTCCATGCGGGCGGCGGGCAACCTGCCCTTTTCCAACCTCGCCGATGCTGGACTGGCCAAAATTGAAAAGGCCTTGCCATCCGATAAAATTCGCGATTTACGCCGGTTTTTAGATTGCTTGTATGTGGGAGAGCTTTCCCCCCTCGTGGACATTTCGGATATGGGCGCCATGGACCCTGCGCTACTGCCCGCTTTTGAAACCGCTTTTCTGAAAAAATGCCACCTGCGGTTTCAATATTGTGATGCAAATGGGGCCCAGACCCAACGTAATGTAGAGCCACAAGCTATGCTGATCTTACCCCCACTTTGGTACTTGGTGGCCTATGACCCAACCCGCAACGCCTTCCGCCATTTTCGCATGGACCGGATCAGCACCCCCCAATGCGTGCCAGACCAAAGCTTTCGACGCCGACATGTGCCCTTCGCAGCCAACGTTTCCCCCATTCGCAACCTCCCGCGCTGACGCTGCCCCCGAAGCAGGGATCGCGCCGGGAACAACCCTCATCCTTCAACACGCTCAGGATGAGGACCGCGAAGGGCTCATGCACCCAACTATCCCGCGAGCCAATGTCGATTTGCACCA
>NZ_CAKZPW010000216.1:0-6800 GCF_937139385.1 uncultured Maritalea sp.
GGCACCCGATTGGCCGCAAAGCGGTATTCATTACGCGCTGGCTGGGCGGCCTGTTCCGCTGGAAAGTGAAGCAGGCGTCGTTTGATCTGCGTCGTCGTGAAGAGGCGCTGAATGCCAAAAAGGTGCAAGAGAAAAAAATAGCTGCCTGCACCGACAAAAACCAAAACCGAAAGAGCCGATGCCCGCCACCACAATGGGAATTGTTCAACGACAAATTGCGGGCTTAAAAAGTCAGCCGCAAAGTACAAGATAGCGCCCATAATTGCGCTGATCGCCATTAGGGAAAACGTGCGACCAAGCGCTGATAGTGGCAGCATGAGTTCGCGCCAAAAGGCCAGCGTCATAATGAGCATAATGACATTGGCCCAACCGGAAATGGTGGTGGCCCAGGCGATCCCCACATGGCCTAAACGAGGAAATAAGAGAAGGGAGAAGCCAATATTAAGCACTACCGAAACGGCGGCAAATATGGCCGGGGTTCTGGTATCTTCGCGCGCGAAATAGCTGGGTTGAAACACTTTGACCAAAACAAAAGCAGGGAGCCCCAGTGCAAAAACCTGCAAGGCCTGTGCGCTTTGGTTGGCGGCTTGTCCATCAAAAGCGCCACGTTGGAACAAAGTAACAAGCAATGGGTTGGCGATCACATACAATCCCACCGCGGCTGGCAAGGTCAGCATCAACCCAAAAAACAGGCTTTTTGATTGCACATTGGCCGCTTTTTGTTGCTCACCTGATTTCAACAGGCGGGACAATTCGGGCAACAAAACAATGCCAATGGCGATGCCAATCATCCCCAATGGCAATTGATAAAGTCGATCAGCGTAATAAAGATAGGCGATGGCACTTTCTTGGGAAGACGCAATATTGGTGCCCACCAAAATGTTGATTTGGGTGACCCCGCCCGTCAGGATGGCAGGGATGGCAAGGGCCCAGAATTTTTTGAGGTCATTGTCGATTTTTGGCACAGTTAATCCGGGGAAGAACCCCGTTTGTTTGAGGGCCCAAGCAACCAAGCCGATTTGTGCTATCCCGCCCACCAGAACGCCACAAGAAATCACAATGGCTGCGAAACGCGTGTCGTGGGCGACAAACACCAAATACCCGAGCACCGCAACCAACACCACATTGAGTAGGGTTGGGGCCAGAGCGGCGAGGAAAAATTTGCGCAACCCGTTCAAAATAGCACCATAGGCAGCCATCAGCGACATGCAGGCCAAATAGGGGAAACAAATGCGCGCCAGCAAAACCGTTAAGTCAAACTTTTGCTGATCATCCGCAAACCCTGTGGTCAGCACCAATATGAGTTGTGGCATAAAAATCTCTGCCAGCAAGGTCAGCGCCAGCAAGATATATATGAGCGACGAAACGATATTGGCAGAAAAGCGTCTGGCTTCTTCTTCGCCCTTTTGTTCCAAGGCTTTGGCAAAAAGGGGAATGAAGGCGGTGTTGAACACACCTTCGGCCAAAATCCGCCGAAACATATTGGGTAAGCGAAAGGCGGCGACAAATGCATCGGCCACCGGGCCAGCGCCAAGTATACCCGCCATCATAATATCGCGCGCAAACCCAAGCAGGCGCGACAATAGAGTTGCCCCGCCAACGCTTGCAAAGTTCTTTATCAGGCTCACGCGCTCAACTCTTGGCTTTTTTTCTTGGCTGGTTTTGTGCCATTTTTTTGCTCAAAGGTTTCAATCAGTGCCTCTTTGATCTTTTTCTGACGCCGTTCATCGACAACCTTCATGCCTGTAAGGTCGGTGACATAGAACACGTCAATCGCGCGCTCGCCAAATGTACCAATGTGCGCGGACCCAATGGTTAAATTGAGATCGGCAATGGTTTTGGTCAAATCGTGCAACAGGCCCGAGCCATCCAAACCAGACACTTCGATCACGGTGAATTTGCGAGAAAGCGAGTTGGAAATAATCACATCTGTTGGGACTTTGAACGGCTTTAACCGCTTGTTGAGTTTGGACCCGGCGCCCAATTCGTCTGGCAAGCGTTTTTCGCCGCTTAAAAGCTTTTGCACCATTTCAATGATTTTGAGCGCGCGAATGCGCTCATCTTCATCCGAGGTGAAGCTGCGCTTCAAGCGTAAGGTATCTAGGGCTTTACCGTCCCGCATTAGGGTGATCTGAGCGCCCATAATGTCCGCATTGGACAATGTACAAGCCCCCGCAATCATTGAAAGCAAGCGCGGGTGATCTGGGGTATAGATCGAAATTTCGGTGACCGCTTCAAAGCTGTTGATCCCCACACAACCAGCAAATGGCTGACCGAGTTGATTGGCTTTGCGGATCATATGCGCGTGATCAATTTGCAACTGGAATTCTGAGCGAATCCAATAGGCTGGATAATGTAGATCCAAATATTCGTCCGCTTGGGCTTTTGGCCAGTCCCGCAAGGCTTGGGCCAAACGCTCTTTGGCGGCCAAGGTGCGATCCGCTTGGCTAATCTGAGAGTGCCCGCCGGACAAAATTGGCTCGGTGGCATAATAGAGCGCGCGCAACAAAGAGCCCTTCCACCCGGTCCATACACCGGGGCCAACCGCGCGAATATCGCAAGCGGTAAGCACCAGCAATAGGCTCAATCTTGCTGGACTTTGAGCGATTTGGGCAAAATTTAAGGCGGTTTCTGGGTCTTGCACATCTCGGCTTTGGGAAATTTCGCTCATCACCAAATGCTGCTCGATGAGCCAGGCGACTGTATCGGTTTCAGCTTCCGTTAGGCCAAAACGCGGACAAAGGCGACGGGCCACTTTTGCCCCGGCAATAGAATGGTCTTCTGGTCGGCCCTTGGCGATATCGTGCAAGAATAGCGCCACAAACAGCAGTTTAACATCCGCCAAATGGGGCAGTAATTCATGGGTTAGGGGCAACTCGTCTTTTAGGCCACCCTGCACAATCTCGGCCATGACGCCCACGGCACGGATCAGGTGCTCATCCACTGTATAATGATGATACATGTTGAATTGCATCAACGCCACGATACGGCCGAACTCGGGCACGAAACGCCCCAAGACCTCAGCCTCATTCATGCGGCGCAAAATGCGCTCAACAGAAGGTGCGTGGGTGAGGATTTCAAGAAAATAGCGGTTCGCTTCAGGATCTGTTCGCAGCTCTTTGTCGATCAATTTGCGGGAACGGTTAATCTGCTTCAGACTGTCGGGGTGGAATAAAATGCCTTCCTGACCCGCGATGTAAAAGATCTTGATGAGATTAATTGGGTTGTTGGCAAAAACATCATCATCAACAATATTCAGGCGACCTCGGTCGATCACAAAGTCGGTTTCGCCTTTAATTTTGCGGCGTCGGGATAGGGTTTTGCGCATGCGCCCCAGCATGTCGACGTCTTTGGCGTGATTAAACTCAAGTGAAGTACAAAAAATCCGTGTGAGGTCACCGACGTCTTTTGCCACCGCAAAATAGCGCTTCATTAAGCGCTCGACGGGTTTCAGCCCGGCGCGGCCCGTAACATTAAGGCGATTTGCCAGTTCTTGCTGCAGCTCAAAGCTGAGCTTTTCTTCGGCTCGGCCGGTGAGAAAATGCAAGTGACAGCGAATGGCCCACAAAAAGTCTTCAGAGCGGCGGAAACGGCGGTATTCGGTTTTGGAGAATACGCCACGTTTGATCAATTCGGCGCTTTTTTTGACGCGGTAAAAATATTTAGCGATCCAAAACAGCGTGTTGAGATCGCGAAGGCCACCCTTGCCTTCTTTGATATTTGGTTCAACTACAAAGCGGGTATTGCCGATTTTCTCATGCCGTTCATCGCGCTCTGCCATTTTTGCCGCAATAAACTCAGGGCCGCTATCCGCCATGATTTCTTCGGCAAAACGGGTTTGCAACTCAACAAACAAATCTTTGTCGCCCGTTATGTGGCGCGCTTCCAGCGTTGCGGTGCGCACGGTCATATCCGCTTTTGCCATGCGCAAGCACTCATCGATTGAGCGGACAGCATGGCCCACTTTTTGGCCCAAATCCCAAAGCAAATAGAGCACATATTCTGTGACGCTTTCGCCCCAGGGGGTTTGCTTATAGGGCAGGATAAACAATAGATCGATGTCAGAACCTGGTGCCAGGGTGCCCCGGCCATAGCCCCCTACCGCAGAAATCGACAGAGCTTCCGCGTCAGACCGGTTGGTCACGGGATAGACATATTCCGAAGCGAAGCGGAACGCCATTTTGATCAATTCGTCTTGGGCTTTATTGAGGTTTTTTGCACAAGCGCGGCCGCGCCCATTTGCAATCAGATCCGCTTCTGCTTCGCGATGGGCAGTGGCTAAAATCTCTTTTGCCTTTTTGAGCACAACAGCCCTTGCTTTAGACCCGGCCGGGTTTTCGTCACCAATTTCAAGCAAGATTTCGCTGATGACGACATCAGCTTTAGCAAGTGTAAACTGCAAATTTGGGCGACTAGCGTTCGGCATGTTTTTGGCTAAGCTTTTTGAGTTCATAGAGTAAATCGATCGCCATACGCGGCGTCAATTCATCTGGATTGATTTGGTTGATACGGTTTTGCAGCAAATTGTCAGTTTTTGGTTTCGGTTCGGGGCGACGCTGAGCAAATAGGGGCAATTGCGCCACGCCCGATGCCACGTCATTTGTCTCCCGCTTTTCCAAAATATCAAGCACTTCTTGCGCCCGCTCAACCACATGGGTGGGCAGGCCGGCCAATTTTGCCACTTGAATACCATAAGAGCGATCAGCAGTGCCATTTGCCACCTCATGCAAAAAGACCACATCGCCTTCCCATTCACGCACTTTCATGGTGTGGTTTGACACACGATCCAGACGATCCGAAAGGGCGGTCAATTCGTGGTAATGGGTGGCGAACAAAGCCCGACAGCCTGTGTTTTCATGCAAAGCTTCAACAGCGGCCCAAGCAATGGAAAGCCCATCAAATGTGGCGGTGCCGCGCCCAATTTCGTCCAAAACCACCAGAGAAGAAGCCGTGGCGCGATTCAGAATAGCAGCTGTTTCGACCATTTCGACCATAAAGGTTGAGCGGCCATGAGCGATATCATCAGCTGCACCAACCCGAGAAAACACCCGATCTATTACCCCAATATGGGCAGCGCTTGCGGGCACAAAGGAACCCATTTGCGCCATGATGGCAATGAGGGCGTTTTGGCGCAAGAAGGTCGACTTACCACCCATATTTGGACCTGTGATTAGCCAGAGCGCGCCATTTGCCTGCTCACCCTTTGGCGAAAGGTCGCAATCATTTGCCACAAACGAGGTTTTGCCACCTTTGGCGAGCATCACTTCAACAACCGGGTGTCGACCATCCTTGATTTCAAAAGCATTGCCTTTGTCGATTTTTGGCCGACAGTAGTTTTGCTCAAGCGCCAGTTGGCCTAAGGCAACACAAACATCAAGTTCAGCCAAGGCGTCGGCCAATTCTTGCAGTGCAGAAGTGCGGTCCAAGATAATCGTACGCAACTGCTCAAATATCGAGAGTTCTATGGCTAAGGCAGCGTCACTTGCGTGAGTAATTTTACCTTGTAATTCAGATAGTTCACTCGTATTAAACCTTACAGCATTGGCTAGGGTTTGCCGATGAATAAAGGTCTGATTGAGCGGTTCGGCCATGAGCTTGTTGCCATGACTTGCAGGCACTTCAACAAAGAATCCCAAGACGTTGTTGTGCTTTACTTTGATCGCTTTAATGCCGGTCTCATCGGCATAGCGAGCCTGAAGGGCTGCAATGACCTGCCGGCTTTGCGTGGCGAGCTTGCGGAATTCGTCCAATTCAGGATCAAACCCTTGGCGCACAAATCCGCCGTCGCGGGGCAACATGGGCACATCGTCTTGCAGCCGCTCTGCGATTTGCACCGCTAAATCTTTGGGGGCATTTGAAAGCACATCTATCAATTGCTGATTGCCGGCGCTTGGGCGATCCAGCGCAATCAGTTCTTGAGATAATTCAACGGCGCCGGAAATGGCTGCATGAATGGCCAGCATTTCGCGGGGTCCACCGCGCCCAAGTGCCAAACGCGTAAGACCGCGCACAATGTCTGGGGTTGATTTTAGTTTTTGGCGCACGAGCGACGTAACCAAACTATTGTCGAAGAAATCACCCACCATATTGTGGCGCTCAACAATGGCCGCCGGATCGCACAAGGGAGCGCTGAGGCGCGCCGACAGCAGGCGCGAACCCGCTGAGGTGATGCATTTGTCCATAGTGGCACGTAAAGCGCCTTTGGTTTCGCCCCGGTTGGTGCGCAACAACTCAAGTGACATGCGGGTTGCCGCATCGATTTGCATGAGTTTTTCACCTGCACGCTGGGGCAAGCGCAAGGGCACTTTTGCGCCCTTTTGGGTTTGATCTATATAGCTGATCGCCGCTGCTAATGCTGAGCGTACAATGCGAGACTGCCCTAAAAGCGGGCCTGCGGCTTCGCCAAAAGTTTTGTGCAACACATCTGTTGCTGCTTCGGAATTGAAAAGATCAGCCGATTGCACGGCCAATTGACCCGAAAAGGCAATGGGCAACAAATTGTTTTGAATGATGAAGCGGTGCGTTTGCTCTGCAACAATTAACTCTGTTGGTTCAATGCGCGCCAACTCATCGCTTAGCTGCTCAGCGCTCACATCACAAAAGAACATTTCGCCCGTTGAAATATCCGTGTAGCAAATTGCAAAATCGGCATCGCCATGCTGGATCATGGCAAGGCTAGCCAAATAATTGTTGGCCGCGCTATCCAGCAGATCATCCTCGGTGAGCGTTCCCGCTGTGACCAGCCGCACAACGTCGCGTTTTACGACAGATTTCGCGCCGCGCTTTTTTGCCTCCGCTGG
>NZ_CAKZPW010000217.1:0-4893 GCF_937139385.1 uncultured Maritalea sp.
GTCTTGAGGCATTGTGATTCCATTTCGCGGTGAATGCGAATACGATTGATCCATCGGAATCTAAACTAGTCGTTCACAAAAGAGTTTCTTTGCGCTTGCACAAACATGATGAAAGAGTGTTGCTTGGCGTTGCTGGTTTGGGCAACGATTTGAGAAGTTGGCGAGAGGTTGAGTGAAATATGGATTTAGGTTTGGCAAACAAAAAGGCACTGGTATTGGCATCTAGCCAAGGCTTGGGGCTTTCAGTTGCAACGGCTTTGGTGCAAGAGGGTGCCCATGTGATGATCTGTGGTCGGTCTGCAGATAAATTGGCTGAAGTTGCAGGCCAATTGACGGCTCAAGGGCCCGGAAAAGCTGACTTTGCTGTGGTTGATTTATCCGTTAAGTCGGCAGCGCAAGATCTTTATGCGAATGCAAAGGCAAAACTAGGACGGGTTGATATTCTGGTCAATAACACAGGTGGGCCGCCTCCGGGGGCTACAACGACACCTGACGCTGATGTATGGCGCACCTATTTCGATACAATGATTTTGCGCGTGATCGAAGTTACAAACCTTTGTTTGCCAGATATGCAGGCGAACAATTGGGGGCGGGTTTTAACCATTGCTTCTTCTGGCGTTGAACAGCCTATACCAAATTTGGCTATGTCAAATACGCTGCGTTCCTCCCTCGTTGGGTGGAGTAAGTCTTTGGCAAATGAAGTTGGTCAATTTGGGATCACCGCGAACATGCAATTGCCCGGACGCATTCATACCGCGCGTTTGGACCAACTTGATGGCGGGAATGCTGAGCGTTCAGGGCGCACGATCGAAGAAGTTCGCGCACAAAATGAAGCGCAGATTCCTGTCGGACGGTACGGACGAACTGAAGAATTTGGAGAATTAGCCGCGTTTCTGGTTTCGGAGCGCGCTAGTTACGTAAATGGTTCAGTGATCAGATGTGACGGTGGCGCTACCGTCGGGATCTAGTTTTTGAAGCGGCGGCCGATGGTGAATATATTTCATAGGTCCTTGGTTGTTAACAGCTTTTGGCTATTGGTCGCCCTTTCAAATTGGTCCGAAGTATGACACTATTTAAATGGTGTTTTTGTCAGAAGATGAGGCGTTACGTTGCGGTTTTTGTTGGTAGAGGACAATATGCAATTGGCCAAAGCGCTTAAAGAGCGCTTCGCTTTAGAAGGGCACGTTGTCGACCACGCAAAAGACTTAGGCGATGCTGCAACAAGCACATCGACCGTTGCGTACGATTTGATTCTGTTGGACATAATGTTGCCCGATGGTGATGGGCGATCATTCCTTAAAACCCATCGTAGCAAAGCCGAACGCACACCCGTTATTGTGCTGACGGCCCGCTCAGAAGTTTCGGATCGTGTTGGTCTGCTTGATTTGGGAGCAGACGACTATATCACCAAACCGTTTGATTTCGCTGAATTGGAAGCTCGATGTCGTGCGGTGTTGCGGCGGCAAGGGGGCAGTGTAAATAATGCCCGTGAGTTTGCCGATTTGGTGTTTGATCCAACAACAGGAAGCTTAAAGGTAGCTGGCGATGAGCGGTCTTTGCGGAACCGAGAACTGCGCTTGCTTGAGGTTTTTTTCGGCTCGCCAGGGCAGATCTTTTCAAAAACCTATTTGATGGACCGTCTATTTTCGTTTGATGACGAAGTGTCGGAAAATGCGATTGAAGTTTATGTTGGCCGGCTGCGCAAAAAGCTTGATGGTTCGCAGGCAAGAATTGAAACAGTGCGCGGTCTTGGCTATCGAATGATGCAGCAATCATGATCAGATTTTTGGCGACGACCTCAATTCGCCGACGGCTTGTTGTTCAGCTCTCGGTCATGGCCGCCTTGCTTTCAATTGTGTTTTTTGTTGCGGTTCGCTCCATAGCGGAACAAGCCGCGGCGGATACGCAAGACAATATTCTTGCCGCATCAGCGACCTCGATAGCCGACGCGCTCTATTCTGAGCGGGGGCAGGTGCGGGTGGAATTGCCTTATTCCGCTTTGTCTATGCTGGGCACAATTTCCGAAGATCGTGTGTTTTATCGTGTTGTTGCTGATGACGAAACGGTAACGGGATATGGTGATTTGGCCGTTCCCGATGTTCCTGCTCGTCAGCGTGTTGCTCAATTTGTCACAAGCGAATATCGGGGAGAAGAGGTGCGCGTTGTTTCTTTGGCGCGGGCCGTTAGCAATGGTGAGCGAGCGGCGGACGTGCGCATTATAATTGCGCAAACACGGCGTGGTTTGGCCGTTATTTCGTCACAAATCACGTCAACCGCAATGGCTGTGGCAATTGGATTTTTCCTCATGGCCACGGCGTTAAGTTTGTTGGCTGCGCAGAGCGCGGTTGCGCCTTTGAAAAAACTGGCACAATCGGTAACGCGTCGCGGGCCAAAAGATCTTCGTCCAGTTGTCACAAAAACGCCGGGTGAATTGGTGCCATTGGTTGATGCACTTAACAACTTCATGATGCGCTTGCGGGCATCTCTAACGCGGTCTGAAGAGTTTATTGCTGAAGCGGCGCACCGGGTGCGCACACCCTTAGCTACCGTGCGTACACAAGCAGAAGTCGTTTATCGCCAAATGGAAAAACCGGCAAATCGCAAAGCCTTGCGTGAGATGATCCGCGCGGTCGATGAAAGCTCTCGCTCGGCCGGCCAACTACTTGACCATGCAATGGTGACGTTTCGCACGGATCAGCTTGAACGCGACGAGATTGATTTGTGCAAGTTGGCTGCGGAAACTTGCGAACGCCTTCAACCCACGGCCGAACTCAAGGATATTGAAATCATCCGCGAACTGGTGGCTGAGCGGGCGATGATTTTTGGCGACAATATTCTGCTGCAAAATGCGGTGCGCAATATTTTGGACAACGCTATCAAATATTCGCCTGCTGAGAGTTCAATTGTTGTGCGGGTAACCCAAGATGATGACACGATAAAACTGTCGGTAACGGACCAAGGGCGGGGGTTTGCCAATGCGGACTTGGGCAAACTCACCGCTCGGTTTTCTCGCGGTGTAAATGTGGATGATATCGTTGGGTCCGGTTTGGGGCTAACCATCGCCGATGAGGTCGTGCGCGCGCATAATGGCCAATTGCGCGTTGAATCTAATAAGGAAGGTGTTGGTGCATGCGTCGTGCTTGTGTTCAAACGGTCTTAGCTAGTTTATTCACTTTCGTTTCGCTTGTTTTTTGCGCACAAGCATTTGAAATTGAAGCTCAAAAGCGATATCCGGTTGCGGGAGCTCAGCGCACGATATCGATATTGTCGACGGCGGATATAGCGGTTTTTGAGCCGATCATTCTCGCATTTCAGCTTGCAAATCCGGACATTAGTATCAATTACGTCACCTCAGGTAGTACCGAGGTGATGAAGGCGATTTATGAGGAAGGCGCGCAGTTCGACCTGGTCATTTCTTCTGCAATGGATTTGCAAACAAAGCTCGCCAATGACGGGTTTGCCCTTGACTATTCATCAGAAGCAACAGCTTCACTGCCCAGTTGGGCAAAGTGGAGGAACCAGCTTTTTGGCTTCACTCAAGAGCCGGCGGTCATGGTAATTTCAGAGGCGGCTTTTGCCAATTTGGACGTGCCGCGGACACGACAGGAATTGATTGAAACACTGCGCGACAATCCTGAGACATTTGCGGGACGTGTTGGCACATATGATGTGCGCACATCAGGGTTGGGGTATTTGTTTGCCACTCAAGATTCTCGAAATACTGAGAGCTTTTGGCGGCTTACTGAAGTGATGGGGCGGTTAGACGCGCAGCTCTATTGTTGTTCTGGCGGCATGATTGCTGATGTTGCTTCAGGCAAACTTGCGTTGGCCTACAATGTTTTAGGCAGCTATGCGGAGAGCCAGCTACAGGGCACCGATGGCCTGAAGATTGTGCCGCTCGACGACTTTGTGGGGGTGATGTTGCGCACCGCACTTATTCCTAAAGGTGCCAAACAGGCCGAGGGAGCTGGTCGGATGATTGACTTTTTGGCGCGGCTTCGCACGCATCCTGAACTGACCGCCGCCACCGGCCTGCCGCCTATTGTGGAGCAGGCACAGCTTTCAGGCACGGTGCTTCGGCCAATTCGTTTGGGCCCGGGGCTGTTGGTCTTTCTAGATCAGTTGCGCCGCGAAACATTTCTGCGCAGTTGGACCAGTTCGATCAAGCAAAACTAGCAACTTTGCACTTGCGCGTGTTCCTTATATGTTCCAATCTTGTCCTGGGAAACTGATCGGGTGATCGATGCGAAAAATCAGCAACAAACAGGCACGTTGGTTCTGGCTGAACAAGAATTTGTTGGCAAAACCACCGCTGGGCCGTTTCGACCTGTTGCAAACGGTCAAAGATCTTGGATTTGTGCAGATTGATACGATCCAGAATGTTGCGCGGGCGCACCATCACATTTTGTGGAGCCGTAACCAGTGCTATCGCTCGAAAATGATCGACCAGCATTTGGGGCGCTCGGGTGATCTGTTCGAGCATTTTACGCATGATGCCTCCATGATTCCTAGTGACTTTTTTCCCATGTGGCGGCGGCGTTTTGATCAGATGGAAGCACGGGTTAAGAAATATTATTCTGACGGCAAGGTGCTGGACCCAAAAGAGCATCAGTTACTCTTAGATCGCATCGCGCAAGAGGGACCTTTGTCCACTGAAGCGTTTGATTCAAAAATTGAAGGTGAAAAGGCGATGTGGGTGCGGCCACCGCACAAGAGTATGCTCGATTATCTTTGGTATTCTGGAGTATTGACCACCTCGCACCGCGAAAAATTTCGGAAGTATTACGATTTAACGGATCGGGTGATCTCAAAGCAGTTGCTTGACACCAAACTGGATGAACAAGAACAGATTGACTGGTTATGTGAGGCTGCCCTGCGGCGGCTTGGTGTGGC
>NZ_CAKZPW010000218.1:0-12934 GCF_937139385.1 uncultured Maritalea sp.
CTGGATTCGATCAAGATTGCCGGACTGCGGGTCCTTCAGGGCTGCTACAAGGAAACCAGGCGCGCTGACGCCCTCTGGCATTGCCGGCAGATCTGCGCCCATTGGCACGCCCTTGTTATAGCCTCTGCTGGCTACATATCGGGTGTTGGCATCATTGGGATTGAAACTCCACCCACCGAAAAAGCGTACCGTGGGACGTGAGCCTGAGGTGGCGTATACTTCCTTGCGACTCATGGCGTCCCAAAGTGCCTCACGAGTATTATCTGTTGCCCAGACGGCGGCGTAGCCTGCAGCAGTGTAGTGCCAGGTATAGCGGGTCTTGCCAAAGCCTTGCTTTGAGACGTGTTCCCACCGATGTGGGCTGGGCTCCTGCACGACGTGTTTGCCAAAGAAGTTGTCCTCATCAATCGCGGTTAAGGAGTTGTGGACATCCGTACCTCCGATCATTCCGAACTTGAACGGATTGGTGCCAAGTTTTCGCTCTTGCGCGAGCCCCTGCATCAGGCCCCCTCGCAGATACATGAAGGGACGCATCTCCGCTGACTCTGGCTCGCCCTCCATGGTCAGGTTGCCATATTCCCAACCCGCTATGCCGTAGTCGGCGAACTCATCGTTGGGGGACAAGCCGGGATGAGTCTCGCTATTCCCCTTGGTCTGCATCACCTCTTGCAGCGATATATTGTCTCCTGAAACAACCTGCGACAGCATAACGTGGGCCGATGCAGCCCCGATCGAGCCCGCAAGCTCTTTTTCCAAATGCGCTATGAAATCTGGCGTTGGCTCAAACTGCGCGCGACTGCCCACTTCTCGTTTCAAATAGTCATCAAATATGGCTGTTGCGCGCTCAGCACCTAGCACACGTTGTGCCACAAAAAACAAATCATTCGCAGCCGCTGAGGAGCGCATGAACCGCGTTTCAGTACCGGGCAACCGCCGGAACGCGTCCACAAACAAAGTGCTCTGAATGCGTTCGAGTGCGGACTGGCTGGTGGAAAGCGAAACCAACACCAAAAGTCCCGCGTTGGCCAATAAGCTCCAAAAAACCGAATGCACAAGCGGATCAATACCTTCGAGCCCAAATAAGGCCTCAGGCCGCAAGAAACTGATGCCATAGGGACCATTTTCCACCCACTGGGCAACTATGCCACCCGTTTCAACAAAACTCGGCAAAAACAAAGTATAGGCCCAAACAGCAAAGCCGACGAACAGTCCCACGCCAGCGCCTTTTGACGTCGCATCGCGCCAATATAGAGCTGCAATAATTGATGGTAAGAACTGTGCCACTCCTGAAAACGAAATTAGGCCGATCCGAGCCAGCGCACCGGACCCATTTGTGAGCCAAAAATATAAAAACCCAAGTGCCAACACAGCGCAGATTGAAACGCGCCGACTATTGAGCAGCAAGTTCGTCACCCCCTGTCCATCGCCTGAATCAGCGATCCATGGCGTTCTAAGCGCAATAGGCATAACAATGTGGTTGCTGACCATTATAGAAAGCGCGATGGAAGCGATAATGATCATTGATGTGGCGGACGAAAACCCTCCAATAAAGGCAAAAAGGGCAAGCAACTCTTGGTCATGGGCCAGCGGAAGGGTCAGCACAAACATATCAGGGTCTGTCCCAGCAGGAAGCAAGTTCAACCCCACGATGGCAATAGGCAAGGTGAACACGCTCATGCCCAACAAATATAGGGGGAAAAGCCAACTGGCAGTGCGCAAATGGTTTTCGTCAGAATTTTCGACAACTGTGATCTGAAACTGTCGTGGCAAACATATGATGGCTGCAGCAGAAAGCACCAAAATTGTCACCCAGCGGGTTCCAAACCCACCGTTGTCATAAACATTGACCCCAACGCTTTCCGCCCGCGAAAAGATTTCTGAAAAGCCACCACCAATTCCAAATACAACAAAAATGCCAACAGCCATCAGTGCCACCAGTTTTACGATCGCTTCAAACGCAATGGCGGCCACTACGCCATGGTGTTGTTCTTTGGCATCCACATTCCGTGTTCCAAAAAGGATGGTAAAAAGCGCCATACCAGCGGCGACACCAAGCGCCAAACGGTTGTCGTCTGTGCGATCTCCCACACCCGCCATAATGCTGTCGGATGAGATTACCGACAAGCTAGTGGTGATCGCTTTAAGCTGCAAAGCAATGTAGGGCGTTGTGCCAATGACCGCGATCAATGTCACCAAAACCGCCAACCGGTTGCTTTTGCCAAAGCGCGATGAAATCAAATCAGCAACTGAGGTAATGCGCTGATTGCGGCCGATGCGCACCAATTTGCGCAAACCAAACCACCACCCCACAAAAACTAAGGTCGGTCCTAAGTAAATGGCGAAAAACTCAAGTCCACTTCTCGCGGCCGACCCAACAGCTCCATAAAACGTCCAGCTGGTGCAATAAACAGAAATAGCCAGCGTATAAACCAATGGCGAACGCAAAAAATGGCCCCGGTCACCCTCTGCCCAACGTTCGGAAAAATAGGCGAGTGCGAACAGCAGCACCACATAACCGACCGCAATAAGGATGACAAGATTGGCGGAAATCATAGCTTAGTTTCCGCATTTGTGTCAGCTTTTTTCACTTCAGTTTCCGCGCGTGGCAACCCGCGTGTCAGAACACAAGAAGCGACCACCAAAAACAGCCAAACAAAAAACATGTAGGCAACGATCAGTGGAAAACCAAAGACACTAACGTCCACATCAAACAGCATAACAATAGGCGGCATAACCAACATCGCCCCAACGACGGGGAGAAAAAACGCAAATCCTTCACTACGTTTACGACCGGCCATTACGCACTCAAGCGGCTGCTTGCTCCATCAGCTGGCGCACCGCTTCCACCACTTCATTGTTTGAATAGGGCTTGGTGACAAACCCATTTGCACCCAATTCTTCTGCAATCCGGCGGTCTTGCTGTTGCCCTTTCGCCGTCAACATCAATATGGGCAAATCCTTTGTACCGGGTTGCCCGCGCAAATGTTTAAGCACTTCAAACCCAGACTTCTTGGGCAGCATAACATCGAGCACCACAACTTTTGGGCGCAACTCACCAACCGCCGCAATAGCGGCATCCCCATCAGTTACCGCGCTGATGTTCCAGCCCGCCCGTTTGAGAATAAAATCCAGCGAATCAAGGATGCTTGGCTCATCCTCGACAATCAAAACGTCTACAGACACGTATATTCCTCCCGCGTGCTGAGACCGGCCCCTCTTGCCGATACCAACCGCCACACCTTATGCACTTTTATCCGTCTCGCCAACACTGAACTTTGTGTTTACAAGCGGCATACGCACCGAGTGCATCGCATCAACGCTGGCCAAAACTTCTTCTTGCCGATGCTCACAATCACGCCGAATACACATGTGACATGTTGGGCCAACCGGCACATCCAATTGTCCATCATCCAACCGCATACCCTCCCCGTAAACTGTCCTATCCGCATAAAAAATGTCACAGGCAAGCATGACAGACGTGTAAAAAGGCACCTGAGAATAAGCCGCTGCCCGTTTGGACATTGATTTCGCAAAAAACAAATACCTCGAGCCGTCGGGATAAGTAACGAGCTGACGGACAACGTCATTTGGCCGCCGAAACGCGCTATAGATTGCCCAAAGCGGACAGGCGTGACCCGCGTTTGGCAATTGGAGCCCGGGCAATGGAAACTGCTTTGTCAGCCGCCCTGCCGGGTCGGAACGCAAAAAACCAAAAGGAATACCTTCGCGCCCCGGCGCGCGCAAAGTCACCAGCCTATGCGCAACCTGTTCAAAACTGGCTGTGTATTTTTGCGCAAGATAGTCAATGTCATACTTGTGCTCCTCAGCATCCTTTAAGAAATCGTCATACGGCAAACCAATAGCGCCCGCCAAATAGGACCCAAGAGCACGATAAGCGAGCCGTTGAGAGTTTGATGAGGTTAGCCGTTTGTCTTTGGCCATTTGCTTGAGTGTGTCGACCCCTGACAATTCCGCATACAGCCGGGATAGCTGAAATTGGCGCGTGGACATGGTACAATTGCCCTGAAACCACATGCGCTTTTGGTCTTCTATATATCGGTACTGCCCCGGCGCTTCTTCGCCACCGACTTCCACTTGCCCAGCGCGCTCAACGGTCACTCCAAATTTGTGCTGTAGCGCCAAATCAAGACTGGCCTCCCCAAAACCACCAAAAGCAAGCACTTCACCCCGAAGTTCACGACCTAGTTCCTCCAGGCCACCAAAATGGTTTTTCTCGTCGATAATCAAATCGTCAACTTCTCGCATGGGCGAGACCGAATGATGCGCCACCGTTTCGCGATCAAATTCGCCAATAAGGGTTTGAGCGACATCGGATAGCGTGCGGCTGTCTCGCGACAAAGAGACATGGAACCGTTTGCGCTGATCGCTTTCTAGGTCGGGCACATCCGCCAAGATTTCTGCTGCGGACCTAACCGCTGTGATTTGGGAGAGCATCTGATGCAATAATTCAGAGAACAAAGGGTCAGACCGCAAGCGATTGGACATGGCTTTTGCTTCAGCGCGCGCGTCCAAAAATCCACGATAAATCCTAAAAAGTGCGGCCCCCGCATCTGGGTTTGTTGCCACCACGTTGCGTGCGTCGTCAGGTCCCAAATTTAACGATTCGAGCAGCGGGTCCGCAAACACTTCCTCTAGATCATTGATCAATCGCTGTTCACTGTCGCCTGTTAACAAATCCAACTCGACGTTCAAGTTTTCCGCAATTCGTTGCAACAAGATGCCACCGACATCGCGCTTATTGGCCTCAATTAGGTTCAGATAGGACGGCGAAATGCCAACCATCTTCGCAAACCCAGATTGTGAGAAATCAAGTGATTTCCTCAGGTTGCGGATTTTCAACCCTATAGGCGAGCGCATATGTTTGACCTTTTCACTCTTTTATATTTTGCCGACTTGTAAAATATTTTACAATAAGTTACAAGAAACTGTCGCGTTTTTGACAAAATTATCGTTATATTACAACGTACTATTGCTTAAGTTTTCATTTATACACTATTATTCTCGCGATGTGTAGCGTCAGTGCATTCGACGCCCATCACCCAAAAAGGAGGAGAATTTATGAGCGAACGTAAAGATGGCCCTAGCCGTCGTAAGGTTCTCAAAGGTGCCGCAGCTGGTCTTGTGACCGCAGGTGTTGCGCCAACAATTTTGACAAGCTCTGCTTTTGGCCAAGAATACCGCAACAAGCCTATGGGCGACACGGTAACTCTTGGTTTTAACGTGCCACAAACCGGCTCTTACGCCGATGAGGGTGCTGATGAGCTTCGCGCATTCCAACTTGCTGTTGAACACCTTAATGGTGAAGGCGACGGCGGGATGCTCAACACAATGCAACCCAAATCTTTGGGCGGCAATGGCGTACTAGGCAAGAAAGTTGCCTACGTTACCGGCGATACACAAACCAAATCTGACGCAGCCCGCGCATCCGCTAAACGGATGATTGAAAAAGACGGCGCACTGATGATTTCTGGTGGTTCATCTTCAGGTGTGGCTGTTGCTGTGCAGGGTTTGTGCCAAGAAATGGGCACCATCTTTATGGCTGGCTTGACCCACTCCAACGATACAACGGGTAAAGACAAGCGACGCTATGGCTTTAGGCACTTCTTTAACGCCTACATGTCTGGTGCAGCACTTGGTCCAGTGCTTGGTCAAGAATATGGTACAGACCGTCGCGCATATCACCTCACAGCTGACTATACTTGGGGTTGGACGCAAGAAGAATCCATGCGCAATGCTACTGAAGCATTGGGTTGGCAAACTGCAGAAACGGTTAAAACACCAGTGGGCGCAGGCGATTTTTCTCAGTACATCACACCGGTTCTCAATTCAGGCGCTGACGTTCTGATTTTGAACCACTATGGTCGCGACATGGTGAACTCACTAACCCAAGCAATTCAGTTTGGTCTACGTGACAAGCAAGTCAACGGCAAAGACTTCCAAATTGTTGTGCCATTGTTCTCTCGCCTTATGGCGCAGGGTGCTGGCGAAAACATTAAAGGCATTTTGGGTTCAGCAAACTGGAACTGGTCACTACAAGACGCTGGTTCACAAGCTTTTGTGAAATCATTCGGCGCCAAGTACGGCTTCCCACCATCAATGGCTGCACATACTTGTTACGTGCAAACCTTGCTTTACGCCGACGCGTGCGAGCGTGCAGGCACATTCTATCCACCAGAAGTCATTAAAGCTCTTGAGGGCTGGGATTTTGATGGAATGGGCAATGGTCCTACACACTACCGTGCAGCAGATCACCAGTGCTTTAAAGACGTATTGGTTGTGCGTGGTAACGAAAACCCAACTTCTCAATTCGATTTGCTCAATGTGGTTCAACAAACTCCACGGGCACAAGTGGAATATGATCCTGCGATCTTCGGCGGCGATCTAGGCCCATACGAAGTTAGTTGAGTTTAAACTTTGGTGCCGGGGTGGTTCACCACCCCGGCATCGGCGGTTCTAAAGAGCTATAACCGCAAGCATTTGCAGCCAACTATGCTGCTTGGGAGGAATGATGGACGCGATTTTTCTACAGTTTTTGAACGGACTGGATAAAGGCGGCGCATACGCGTTGATCGCTTTGGGGCTTACCCTTGTTTTTGGCACTTTGGGCGTTGTTAACTTTGCCCACGGTGCATTGTTTATGCTTGGTGCTTTTTGTGCCGTCACAGTGCGCAAAATTTTGACACTGGAAATGATTGCAACCGACCCCGAAAAGGTCACGGCTTGGGGCACACCGCTTGAAATTCGCACACCCTATGTTGAAGCATGGTTCGGCGATTTTGGTTCATTCATGGTGGACTATTCGGTTCCATTTTCGATATTGCTCGCGATCCCCGTCATGCTGGTCATCGGCATCGTCATGGAGCGCGGTCTGATCAAGCACTTCTATCGTCGTCCTCACGCGGAACAAATCCTTGTAACTTTCGGACTAGCGATCGTTTTGCAAGAAATCATCAAACACTACTTCGGCGCGAACCCAATTCCGCAGCCGATGCCTTCTGTCGTTGGTGGCGCCGCAGATATTGGTGCAGCAATGGGCATGGATCCGAACGTCATTGTTTATCCTTGGTGGCGTCTCATCTATTTCGCATTCTCAGTTGTTGTTATTGGCGCTGTGTTTGCCTTCCTTCAATTCACAACTTTTGGCATGGTGGTGCGCGCCGGTATGGCTGACAGAGAAACTGTTGGTTTGATTGGCATCGACATCGACAAGCGCTTTACCGCCATGTTTGGTTTAGCAGCCGTGGTCGCAGGTATGGCCGGTGTCATGTACACGCCGTTGCTTCCGCCTGATTATCACCTTGGCATGGACTTCTTGGTCCTTAGCTTTGTGGTGGTGGTTGTTGGCGGAATGGGTTCATTGCCCGGCGCCGTTGCCGCAGGCTTCCTGCTTGGCATACTCCAATCTCTCGCCTCGATGACGGAAATCAAAGCCATCATTCCAGGTATCGACCAAATCATTATCTATCTGGTCGCCGTGATTATTCTATTGGTTCGTCCACGTGGTCTTCTGGGTCGCCGTGGCGTGATGGAGAGTTAAGAACATGAACGCCCTATTCTCAATGTCACGCAAAGACGTCATTACCTTTGTATTGTTCGCTGCAGTAGTCCTGTTGATGCCGATTTGGCTTCAGCCATTTGGTGCCGCATATCCTGATTTGATGCAAAAGTTTGCGATCTTTGGCATTCTCGCCATTGGCTTCAATGTCCTGTTTGGCCTAACCGGCTACCTCAGCTTTGGCCATGCCGCATTTCTTGGTGTGGGTTCATATACTGCAGTTTGGACGTTTAAGCTGTTTTCAATGAACCCAATCCCCGCTCTTATCCTTGCGGTGGTCATTTCAGGCATATTCGCCTTGGCCATTGGATTTGTTAGCTTGCGGCGCTCTGGCATTTACTTTTCAATCTTGACCCTTGCATTTGCGCAAATGTCATACAATCTAGCCTACTCAGTGCTAACGCCAATCACCAACGGTGAAACAGGTTTGCAGCTGACCCTAGATGATCCAAGAATTGTCGACAGCGCATTTGGTGGCGTCAACGACGGCTCTCTGCCCGTGTCCAATCTGTTTGGCCTTGTGGATATGAGCGGCATCTCGGGCTTTTACTTCTGTGCGGTCTTTTTGATTATCGGCTTCTTTATCACTCAACGCATCTTCGCTTCGCCATTTGGCATGATGTTACGTGCGATCAAGTCTAACCAAACCCGCATGAACTATACGGGCTTCAACACACGTCCCTATACCCTGACAGCATTTGTGATCTCTGGCATGTTTGCCGGTCTTGCTGGCGGTCTGATGGCTGTAACGGATCCCCTTGCAGGCGCTGAGCGTATGCAATGGACCGCATCGGGCGAAATCGTACTAATGACCATTCTTGGTGGTGTTGGCACGCTCATTGGCCCCGTGGTTGGCGCTTGGTTGATCAAATATTTCGAGAACATTTTTTCCTCGTTCAACGAAAGCGTGTTGCACAATCTGTTCAGCTTCTTGCCAGACAACGTGGAAAGCTTTGTGGTTAGCGTCACCTCAATGTTTGTGGGTGAAGGCTGGCACTTAACACTTGGCTTGATCTTCGTGCTTGTCGTGACCTTCTTGCCCGGCGGCATGATGGAAGGCTTTAGGCGCATTGGTTCCCTGTTTAACCGCGATGGCGGCGACAAGGCAAAACCCGATGAACCAGCACCAGCCCCAGCACCCGCTGAATAGGTCTTGAAAGGACATTTGAAATGACGATAGAAAAAGACAATATTGTTCTTCACGTCGCTGATGTGCACAAGACCTTTGGTGGACTGCACGCCCTAAGCGATATCGATTTGCAAATCGAAGAAGGCAAAACCCACGCCATCATTGGCCCAAACGGTGCCGGCAAATCAACACTTCTCAATGTGGTGGTGGGCCGTTTGGCCCCAACCCGCGGCGCGGTGGTATTTGACGGGCAAGTTTTGACGGGTAAGCAACCACATGAGATCAACCAAGTCGGTGTGGCACGTGTGTTCCAAACACCCGAGATCTTTCCAGACCTTACAGTGATCCAAAATGTGATGGCCCCCGCCTTTGCACGGCGCGATGGCTCCTTTACGCTCAATTTCTTCAAGTCAATTGACGATGAAACTGAAATCCGTGAAGAAGCCGAGCATATGCTTGAAGATGTGGGCATGACTGCAAGCAAAGACATGCTAGCAGGCTCATTGTCACGCGGGGACAAACGTCGCATGGAGCTGGCCATGTGCCTTATCCAGCACCCGCGTTTGCTTTTGTTGGATGAGCCAACAGCTGGCATGTCACGACACGATACAAATACCACAATTGACTTGCTGAAGAAGATCAAAGAACGTGGGATGACCAAAGTCATTATCGAGCACGACATGCATGTTGTGTTTTCACTGGCTGACAAAATCTCGGTTCTGGCGGGTGGCCGCATTATCGCCGAGGGAACACCGGAGGAGGTGCGCAACAACCCGAAAGTGCAAGAAGCATATCTTGGGGGAGCTCACTAATGAACGCCATGAACACTGAAACTGACATTACAAATAGCGCAAGCGCCGCAAGCACAGAACGCCCATTTTTCCAGGTTAAAAATGTTCACGCCTATTATGGCGAAAGCTATATCGTGCAAGGTGTGTCAATGGATTTGCCCAAGGGCGAAATCATGGCACTGCTGGGGCGAAACGGCGCAGGCAAAACATCAACATTACGTTCGTTCGCCCGTACAGATGACCCGCAGCTAAAGCAGGGTGAAATTTGGCTGGATGGTCAACCATTGCACCAAATGCGTTCGCACGAAGCAGCCCTTGCCGGGCTACAACTGGTGCCAGAAGATCGGCGCATCATCCAAGGCCTAACCGTTGAAGAAAACATGACCCTTGCCCAAGTGGCACCGGGACACGGCTGGGCCATCGAACAAGTTTACGAGCGTTTCCCACGCCTCGCTGAACGCCGCAACCAAGAAGGCGTGACCCTTTCTGGTGGCGAACAGCAAATGCTGGCCATTGGCCGTGCATTGGTACGGGATGTCAAACTCTTGCTATTGGACGAACCTTATGAAGGTTTGGCACCAGTGATTGTGCAAGAGATTGAAAAGATCCTGCAAGAAATCAAGCTTCTTGGGATCACGACCATTATCGTTGAGCAAAACGCGGTTGCCGCGCTTCGTCTCGCCGATAGGGCGGTTATTCTTGATACTGGTGAGGTGGCCTTTACCGGCACCGCACAAGAGGTCTTGGATAATGAAGAACTTCGTCACGAGTATCTCGCGATTTAGTTCATAGCAAAGATTGGGGGCGCAAGCCTCCAAGAGACCGGGCACGGTAGGGACCGGCCATTTAACATTGAAGGTTTCAAAAAGGGTTCGCCGGCTGGCAATGCTGTTGGCGGACAAGAGGAGAGCTATGTCCGGGAAAATCTATCCAGTCCCTTCAGATTGGGCAACCAACGCGCTAATTGACGCGGACACATATCAAGAGATGTATCATCGGTCTGTCAAAGATCCCGATGGATTTTGGGCAGAACAAGCAAAACGCTTGGATTGGATCAAAGAGCCAACCATCATCAAAAACACCAGTTTCGACCCTGTGTCGATCAAATGGTTCGAAGATGGAGTGCTGAACGTTGCCTACAATTGTATCGACCGACATTTGGAAGAAAATGGTGATCGCGTGGCGTTCCATTGGGAGCCAGATCATCCAGATCAACCCGGGCAAACAATCACCTATAACCAGCTGCACGAGCGGGTTTCTCGGTTTTCAAATGTGCTCAAATCTTTGGGCGTCAAAAAGGGCGACCGGGTCACCATCTATCTGCCCATGATCCCAGAAATCACCTATGCCATGCTTGCCTGCGCGCGCATTGGGGCCGCTCACTCAGTCGTTTTTGCGGGCTTCTCGCCTGAAGCGCTTGCGGGCCGGATCAATGATTGCGACAGTACCGTTGTGATCACCGCCGACGAAGGACGCCGTGGTGGCAAAACCGTTCCACTAAAGAAAAATGTCGACGACGCCATGCCGCACGCTTTGGGTGTCGAAAAAGTATTGGTGGTTGAGCACACTGGCGCAAACATCACCATGAAGGGTGGGCGCGACGTCTGGTGGCATGAAGCAGCAGCTGGGGTTGATGAGTTCTGCGAATGCGAACCTATGAACGCAGAAGATCCTTTGTTCATCCTTTATACGTCTGGTTCAACCGGGCAACCAAAAGGCGTGGTCCACACATCTGGCGGTTACCTCACTTATATCAACTTCGCTCACCGCGCCGTCTTCAACTATGAAGAAGGCGATATCTTCTGGTGCGGCGCTGATTTGGGCTGGATCACTGGGCACAGTTTCACCCTATACGCACCGCTTTCAAATGGTGCCACATCGGTGATGTTTGAAGGTGTACCAAACTTCCCAGATGCTTCGCGTTTCTGGCAAATCATCGACAAATATCAGGTCAATCAGTTCTACACCGCCCCAACTGCCATTCGCGCATTGATGGGCGCAGGTGATGAATTTGTCACCAAAACCAGCCGCTCTTCGCTCAAGCTTTTGGGCACGGCTGGAGAACCGATCAACCCAGAAGCATGGGAATGGTACTACCACGTTGTGGGCGAAGCCCGTTGCCCGATTGTTGATACATGGTGGCAAACAGAAACCGGTGGTTGCATGTTGACCCCACTGCCCGGCGCGCATGCGCTTAAGCCTGGGGCCGCCACAGCGCCTTTCTTTGGCATCAAACCTCAACTTGTTGACAATGAAGGCAATGTGCTTGAAGGCGCAGCCGAAGGCAATTTGTGCATTTTGGATAGTTGGCCCGCACAAGCGCGCACCATCTATGGCGATCATCAACGGTTCGTGGACACCTATTTCACCACCTATAAGGGGAAATATTTCACCTCCGACGGCTGCAAACGCGACGAAGATGGCGCTTACTGGATCACTGGACGCGTCGATGACGTGTTGAACGTGTCTGGCCACCGCATGGGCACCGCTGAAGTGGAAAGCGCATTGGTGGCACACGACAAAGTGTCAGAAGCCGCTGTGGTTGGCTATCCCCATGACATCAAGGGCCAAGGCATTTATGTCTATGTCACCCTTATGGCAGGCAATGAGCCGAGCGACGAGCTTTATAAAGAACTGCGCGCGTGGGTGCGCAAGGAAATTGGGCCGATTGCAACACCGGATTTGCTCCAATTTGCACCGGACCTGCCCAAAACCCGTTCGGGCAAAATCATGCGACGCATCTTACGTAAGATTGCCGAGGATGAATTCTCCAACTTAGGCGACATCTCCACGCTTGCTGACCCTTCAGTGGTCGAAAAGCTGATCGAGAACCGCCAAAACAGATCGACTTAGACCCGTCCCCACAACCTCTAAGTCGTAATTCGGGGTGTCCTTTTTCAAAGGGCACCCCTAATTTCTTTCCGATCCAACCCCTGTTGCATTTACACCGCACCGCTTATTGAAACAGCCCGAGCGCCAATCAACACAGTTGAGTTTGCTATCTGCATGATGCACCTTTTGCGTCCCTCCAAGGACAATAAAGTTTGTATCATGTCTTCAGATCAAAAATCTGCATCACTGCTCAAACACCCAGATTTTCTAAGACTCTGGGCGGCCCAAATTGGCAGCGCATTTGGGTCGCGCATTACCCGAACCGTATTGCCGATGATCGCCATTTTGACGATCAACGCCACACCAAACGAAATCGCCATATTGTCTGCATTGAGCTTCGCGCCAGGATTGATTGTCGCGTTTTTGGCGGGCGGTTATATTGATCGCAACAAACGCCGCCCGCTCCTTATTGCGACGGATCTCATCCGTGCAGCATTGATCTTCAGCGTCCCGATAGCCGCCTATTTCTCGTCTATGTCGATGATGCAACTCTATGTTGTTGCCGGGTTGGTTGGCGCTGCGACCTCGGGTTTTCAAAGTGCGGCG
>NZ_CAKZPW010000219.1:0-12943 GCF_937139385.1 uncultured Maritalea sp.
GTTTGGTGTTTCCATTTGGCGCCTATGCCCAACCTTCTGGCGATAGAGCAAATTACAAATTGGCCAAAGCAATGCTGATGCATTCAGAGCAGCGTGACCGTTTCACACGTGACCTGTTTGTAAGTTTTGATCCTGAAGACCGCACCGGCATTCTTGAAGATGCGCTCAAAAAGGTTGAAGAGGCTGCTGATGCGGAGAAGAAATTCATTCGTGCACTCAAGAAAGGCATCATTTCGCGACGTCTTGATCGGGATGCTATTGATGATGCAGTTGAACAAAATATCATCAATCATAATGAGGCGGGTCTTTTGCGTGCAGCGGATGAAGCGACGGACAATGTGATCCGGGTTGATGACTTTGCGCCGGATGAGCTTGCAAAAACCAACAAGTCGGGTGCTAATGGCGGCCATATTGCTGCTGAATAACCACCGGCGAAACTGATATGAGATGGGGAGCAAAAACGTGGCACAACCCAAAATGCCAAAGCTGAAATACTGGCGCTTTGAAGTCGATGTAGAAAAAATTGGTTGGCTGACCATTGATACGCCAAAATCGCCAGTAAACGTTCTGGGAACAGAATGCATGGGCGAACTTGAAACCCTGACGTTGCGGTTTGAAGATTTGGTGGCCTCTGATGAGCTGGCTGGCGTTGTGTTGTTATCGGCGAAGGACAATGGTTTCATTGCGGGTGCTGATGTGCGCGAATTTGACGCCATGAGTGATCCGTCGATTTTGCCAGAGGCTTTGAAAAAGGCACATGGGATTTTCAATCGCATTGAGAACCTCAAGGTGCCTGTTGTGGCTGGTATTCACGGGTTCTGTTTGGGCGGTGGATTTGAGTTGGCTTTAGCCTGCCATTATCGCATTGCCGTTAATGATGACAAAACACGGATTGGTTTCCCCGAAGTGAAGCTTGGTATTTTTCCAGGCTTTGGTGGCACAGGGCGTTCAATTCGCCAAGCAGGCCCAGTGGCCGCAATGACTGCAATGTTGACCGGCAAGTTCTACCGTGCGGGCGCGGCTAAAGGCATGGGTTTTGTTGATAAATTGGTGCGCCATAAAGACCAACTGCGTTGGGAAGCCCGTAAGGCTGTTATGCAGCGACGTGCTTCAGAACCCGCCGGATTTACAAAGCGTGTTATGGCCATGGGGCCGCTGCGCAGTTTTACAGCGAACAAAATGCGCGAAAGCGTGCGCAAAAAAGCCAACAAAAAGCATTACCCTGCACCCCACAAGCTGATCGATATTTACGAAAAGCATGGCGATAATCCAAAAGCTTTCATCAATGCAGAGCTCGAGCACTTCCCCCCATTAATGGCAACAGATACTGCGACCAATCTACGTCGCGTGTTCTTTTTGTCCGAAGGTTTGAAATCGCAAGGCGTTCAAAAAGGTCCAAAACCAAAGTTTGCGCGTGTGCATGTGATTGGCGCTGGTGTGATGGGTGGCGACATTGCCGCTTGGTGCGCGTTGCGCGGCATGGAAGTGACGTTGCAAGATTTGGATATGGAGCGCATTGCACCGGCACTGAAGCGGGCAAAATCGCTATTCAAAAAGCGTTTGCGCAAACCAAATCTTGTTGCGGCGGCAATGGCGCGATTGATCCCCGATACAGAAGCCAAAGGCGTTTCACGCGCGGATGTGGTGATTGAGGCGATTGTTGAAAATTTGGAAATCAAGCAAAAGCTGTTTGCCTCGCTTGAAGCAAAACTGAAACCAACAGCAATTTTGGCGACGAACACGTCGTCCATTCCGTTGGAAAAGATCGCTTCTGTTCTCAAAGATCCGTCCAAATTGATCGGGCTGCACTTCTTCAATCCCGTGGCACAATTGCCATTGGTTGAGGTGATTGAGCAAAAGGGCAATAGCGCCGAAGTGGTGCGTATTGGCGCAAGCTTTTGTACAGCGATTGGCAAAAGCCCAGTCGTGGTGAAAAGCGCGCCGGGTTTCTTGGTCAACCGGGTGTTGATGCCCTATATGTTGCAAGCGGTTATGCGGGTCGAAAATGGCGAAAACCCCGTCACCATCGACAAAGCCGCAGTTGCCTTTGGCATGCCAATGGGGCCGATTGAATTGATGGATGTTGTGGGCCTTGATGTGGGCAAGTCTGTTGCCGAAGAGCTTGGCCAGGAAGTAAAACAAGGTGGCAAGTTTGCTTCACTTGTGGCGAGTGGTCACTTGGGTCGTAAAACGGGCCAAGGTTTTTACAAATGGGAAGATGGGAAACCAACCAAGGGCGAAGCGGCAAATGTTGCGGACCTTGAAGGGCTTGGCCGTGAGTTGGTGAAGCCATTGGTTGATGAATGTGAGGTTTGTGTTGCGGACGGCATTGTTGCCAGCGCGGACATGGCCGACATTGGCGTGATTTTTGGTACGGGCTTTGCGCCTTTCCTTGGTGGGCCGATGCAGGCGCGCAAAGACGGCAAGGCGTAAGGGAGAGATTTGATGGCGAATAAAACACTTAAACGCGTTGCAATCGTTGGCAGTGCTCGAATTCCGTTTTGCCGCGCATATACGGGCTATATGGATGAAACAAGTTTGTCGATGATGTCTGGCGCTTTGTCGGGTTTGGTCGACAAGTTTGACCTTAAGGGGCAGCACATTGACGAGGTGATGGGTGGCGTTGTTCTTAATCATGCACGTGATTTTAATATCGCCCGTGAAGCAGCTTTGAACGCTGGCTTGGCACCAACGACGCCGGGCACCACGGTACAAATTGCATGCGGTACATCTTTGCAAGCGGCATTGATGCTTGGCGCCAAAATTGCTTCTGGTGACATAGAAAGCGGTATCGCGTGTGGCGCGGATAGCGTTAGCGATAGCCCTATTGTGTTTGGGCCTAAGTTTTCTAAACGCATGATCAAACTTAGCCGCGCGAAGACGCTTGGTCAAAAACTTGGCGTGTTCAAAGGCTTCTCGTTTGGCGAAGTGGTGCCGAATGCGCCTTCAACGTCCGAACCGCGCACCGGCTTATCGATGGGGCAGCATTGTGAATTGATGGCCCGCGAATGGGGCGTGACCCGCGAAGAACAAGATGAATTGGCGTGGCGCAGCCACATTAATGCCGCCAAAGCCTATGACGAGGGGTTCCACGATGATCTGATTGTGTCCCATGCGGGTGTTATGCGCGACAATAATGTGCGTGCTGATTCAACCGTTGAGAAAATGGCGACGCTGAAACCATCATTTGATCGCAAGTCTGGCCACGGCACACTAACAGCGGCGAACTCTACACCGCTGACCGACGGCGCGGCCGCAGTTTTGTTGGCCAGCGAAGAATGGGCCAAAGAGCGCGGTTTGCCGATACTTGGCTATTTGCGCGCTGGTGCGGTTTCGGCAAATGATTTTGCCGCGGGCGATGGACTATTGATGGCGCCAACAATTGCGGTGTCCAGTATGTTGCGCAAAGAGGACTTGGGATTTGCCGATATTGACTTCTTTGAATTGCATGAAGCTTTTGCCGCGCAAGCGCTTTGTACCATTAAGTCCTTTTCTGATCGGGCGTACAACCGCAAGGTGCTTGGCCGCGACAAAGTTTTGGGCAAGATTGACCCTAAGAAGCTGAACGTGAAAGGCTCAAGTGTTGCTTATGGGCACCCATTTGCGGCCACTGGGGCGCGTATTTTGGGTGTAACTGCAAAACTGCTTGATGAGAGCAAAAAACAACGCGCGTTGATCTCTGTTTGTACCGCTGGCGGTCAGGGTGTGGCTGCAATTGTTGAGCGCAGCTAGCGCCCATCTTTTTGGCCACGCGAAATGCTTTGCGTGGCCAACTTTGCCTTGTTCGCTCGCCTGGCTCGAGCCTTTGAGAGTTTGCAAATTCGGGCTCGATTAGGTTGGAACGTGTGCTGACACTTAACGGGCACAACCATAGGAATTGTGTCTGGCTGTTCTAAGTATTTCCCTTAAGAAAATTGTCCGATTGGTCTAGAACTGCCGTACCCTTGCGTACAATTGCAGCAATTGAGATGTATTGTCGGACAAATGGGGTTAGCGCCTTCAAGTTTAAGGGATATTCAGCGTGTGGTTTTTCCTCGCCGGGGGCAGTTTTTTACCAGTTTTCCAAAAAAATTTTGATCAGAGGAAAGTGATTAGCCTTCGAACTAATTCACTGAAATATAAACACAAAACTTGAATCAATGAACCTAGTTTAACAAATTGTGCTGATTTGCGACCGCCAAACGCGGGGTTTACCCTCAAACAGTGCTTGCCAAAAAGGGCGGTTGAACGCTAGGTTCTAGCCTCGCATTTGGGCTATTAAGTCCTCTTGTATAAAAGACCAAAAGACTGTCCACAAAAGCGACAGTCGAGGTCGAAGGAAACGTCTACTAGGGAGAGTAGTTTATGAAGTTTACCTCAATTTTTAACGTTGCTACGGCGGCAACTATCGCAGCCTCAATGGCTGGCGGTTTTGCTTACGCTGATGCAATGCATCCAATGACTGGCGAAAAGCTAGCTGCGGATCAAACATTCACATACCGTTTGCTCGATGGCATTCCAACACTTGATCCACAATTGAACGAAGACGTTTCTGGTTCAGATATTCTTCGCGATTTGTTTGAAGGTTTGACTAACCAAGACGCAGACGGCAACACCATTCCAGGTGTGGCGGAAAGCTGGGAAGCTTCTGAAGGCAACACAGTTTACACCTTTAAACTTCGCGACAATGCGAAATGGTCAAATGGTGATCCTGTAACGGCTAACGATTTTGTTTATGCATGGCGTCGTGCAGCTGACCCTGCAACCGCTTCACCTTATTCTTGGTACATCGATCTGATGTCAATCAAGAACGGCTCTGAAGTTCTTGCAGGCGACCTTGCACCTGACCAATTGGGTGTTGAAGCGGTTGACGATTACACCTTCAAAGTATCATTGAGCCAAGCTCTACCGTACTTTGTTGCGATGACAACCCACGCAACAGTTTTCCCAACTCACCAAGCAACAATCGAAGCGCATGGTGATCAGTGGACACGCCCTGAAAATATGGTTTCAAACGGCGCATACAAGCTGACCGAGTGGGTTCTTAAAGAGCGCACAACTCGCGAACGCAACACAATGTATTGGAACAACGACAAGACAATACTTGATAAAGTTGTGACATTGGTCATCAATGACGACAACGTGGCATTGACTCGCTGGCGTGCCGGTGAGCTTGACCAAACAGCAGTTCCTGCAGGTCAGTATCCTCGTCTTAAAGAAGAGTTACCAGCGGAGACGTTCTCGTTCCCACGTCTGTGTAACTACTACTATACATTCAACTTGACTGATTCAGGTCACCCTGCGTTCCAAGACGTGCGTGTGCGTAAAGCGCTTGCTTATGCAGTTGATCGCGACGTGGTTGTTGAGAAAGTATTGCAAGCAGGTCAGTATCCTGCTTACACATTTACACCTGGAGCAACAGCAGGCTTTAGCGTTCCTGACGTAGATTTCGCCGGTTGGACACAAGCTGAACGTGACGCAAAAGCTAAAGAGCTTTTGGCTGAAGCTGGATTTGGTGCAGACAATCCATTGAAGTTTGACATGTTGTACAACACGTCTGAAGGCCACAAGAAAATTGCAACTGCAATTGCAGCAATGTGGAAACAGAAGCTTGGTGTTGAAGCTGTTCTTGCGAACATGGAATGGAAGACATTCCTTGATGTACGTGGAAAACAAGACTTCCAGTTGGCACGTGGCGCATGGTGTGGTGACTACAACGAAGCATCAACATTCCTTGATCTTGTAGACACAGATTCTGGCTACAACGACGGTAAATGGTCAAACGCAGAAGTTGATCAACTGTTGGCTGAAGCGAAAACAAGTGCTGACCCATCTGCGAACTACACGCGGATTGAGCAAATCTTGGCAGAAGAAATGCCTGTGATCCCAGTGTATCACTATACTGGCAACTTCATGCTGAAGACTTCTCTGAAGGGCTGGCCTTTTGGTAACGTAGAGCAAAACTGGTATAGCCGTGACCTTTATAAGGTTGCTGAATAGCAGTTAAGCGAATTGGAGGTGCCGCGGCTTGCCGCGGTGCCTTCGTTTTTTGGAGCACTGCAAAATGCAGGTTCCAGTATTTAGCGAATGCCCTCTCACATTGTTGAAATGCCGGTTTTTTGCTTGGCTGATATAATGCGCAAATCGAAGAGGCACGCTAAGGGATGCAGGGTCAAAGCTTATGTTCAGCTTTATTGTAAAAAGAGCATTGTCGGCAGTTCCGACGCTCCTTTTTCTTATTATTTTTTCATTTGTCCTAATGCGCTTAGCGCCAGGCGGTCCGTTCACTTCAGAAAAACCGTTGCCGCCGCAGGTGTTGGCAAATATTGAGGCAAAATATGGTTTGGATCAGCCATGGTTGATTCAGATTTGGCGATATGTTTCGGGCATCATCACCCAGTTCGATTTTGGGCCATCTTTCCGCTATAAAGACCAAACGGTAAACAGTATCCTTTCTCAGGGCTTCTCTGTGACCTTGGTTTACGGCTTTTGGTCATTTGTTGCAGCAGTTGCCATTGGCATGCCTTTGGGCATTATTGCTGCAATTAAGCACAATAGTTGGTTGGATTATCTCGCCGTTGGTATTTCCATTGGCGCGCAAGTTTTGCCAAACTTCGTGATGGCACCAATTTTGGTGATCATTTTTACGCTTTGGCTAAAGGTCTTGCCAGGCGGCGGATGGAATGGCGGCGGCATAGAATATATCATCATGCCGGTTATCGCGCTGTCCACAAGCTATATGGCGTCAATTGCGCGTATCGCACGATCTTCGATGCTGGAGGTTTTGCATTCCAACTTCATTCGCACAGCGAAGGCCAAGGGCCTGCCGATGTCGAGCATCATTATGAAGCACGCCATCAAGCCGGCTTTGTTGCCCGTTGTGTCATACCTTGGCCCAGCGTTTGTGGGCATGATCACTGGTTCGGTGATTATCGACATGTACTTTTCAACCGGCGGTATGGGGCAATATTTCATCGAGGCTGCTCTGAACAGAGACTACTCTCTGCTCATGGGGGCAACGATTATTTTTGGCTCCCTCACCATCCTGTTCAATATGTTTGCTGACATTATTTATGCTTGGCTAGACCCGAAAATCCGGTTGGCTTAGGAGGCAAAAATGTTGGTAAGCAAAGAAAAAATGTCGAGCCTCGTTGAGGTTGCTTCGAATAGTAAAGAGGTTGAGGGACGCTCTCTTTGGCAAGATGCATGGGAACGCTTTCAGCGTAACAAGGCTGCAGTCGTAAGCGTGTTTGTTCTTACACTTATGGTGATTTGGTCATTTGTTGGACCTGCGTTGTCACCTTGGTCATACGAAGAGATTGACTGGAATGTGATTGGCAATGCGGCAACCGATGGGTTCCCTTCAATTGCGTCTGGTCATTATTTTGGGACTGACGATCTAGGTCGGGATATTTATGCGCGTACCCTTCAAGGTACACAGATATCGCTACTGGTGGGCTTGGTCGGTACGGCCGTTGCCGTGGTCATTGGCGTTCTATACGGCGCAATTGCGGGATATGTTGGCGGTCGTGTTGACAATTACATGATGCGCTTCGTCGACTTCTTGATGTCCATTCCATATATGTTCATTTTGATCATTCTGTTTGTGATGTTTGGCCGGTCATTGTGGTTGTTGTTCGCAGGTCTTGGTGCTTTTGCTTGGATGGATATGGCGCGTATTGTGCGTGGTCAGACTTTGTCTATTAAGAACAAAGAATATATTGAGGCGAGCGTTGCTTCCGGTGTTGGAAGTTTCACCATTATCATGCGGCACGTTTTGCCAAATCTCTTGGGTATTGTTGCCGTTTATACAACGCTATTGATCCCGGGCTTAATCATGACAGAGAGCTTCATTTCATTCCTTGGCCTGGGTATTCAAGAACCGCTGACCTCGTGGGGTGCTTTGATTTCGGATGGTGCTAAAACCATTCAATATGGCACGCCATGGCAACTCTTGTTCCCGCTTGGGTTCTTCATTGTTGGTTTGTTCTGTTTCTACTTCATTGGCGACGGCTTGCGCGATGCGCTTGATCCCAAAGATCGATAGGAGGGCATTTTGAATAATTCTCATTTTTCCCAATTGTCGACCTTCAATTTGAATAAAGGATCAGTAGCGTGAGCGATCAGAAGAAAAAAGTGTTGGAGGTCAACAACCTTAAGGTGACCTTCGATACGCCCGATGGGCAAGTAGAAGCGGTGAAGGGTGTTTCCCTTCACATTAAACCGGGTGAGTGTCTGGGAATCGTAGGTGAATCTGGTTCTGGCAAAAGCCAAACCTTTATGACCACCATGGGTTTGCTAGCAAACAATGGCCGTACTGAAGGTGAGATCATCTTTAACGGAACGTCCTTGCTCGGGCTATCAACCGCAGAGTTGAACACGGTGCGTGGTCGCAATATGTCGATGATCTTCCAAGATCCTTTGACATCATTGACCCCTCATCTCACCGTCTTTGAACAGATGTCTGAAGTGTTGCAGTTGCACACTGGAATGCGTGGGCGAGAAGCTGAAAAGAAGTGTCTTGATTGGTTGGATCGCGTTCGCATTTCTGAAGCTGAACGTCGGTTGCGCCAATATCCGCATGAGTTGTCCGGTGGCATGCGCCAACGGGTGATGATTGCAATGTCGATGTTGTGTTCACCGGATCTGTTGATTGCCGATGAGCCAACAACAGCGCTTGATGTGACCGTGCAAGCTGAAATCTTGGATCTCATGGATGAGCTGAAGCGGGAGAATAATACCGCAATTGCTTTGATTACACACGATATGGGCGTTGTTGCGCGCATGTGTGATCGCATTCAGGTCATGCGTCACGGTGTTTATGTTGAAGAGGGTACGGCCGAAGAAGTATTCCACAAGCCTGAGCATGAATATACCAAAATGCTTTTGGATGCGATGCCACGTATTGATCAGCCGGATAAGGCCACCAATCGAAAACTGAAGGAATACGACCTTAAAGGTCGGGACGAGAACTTCCTGAAAGTTGATGATGTAGAAGTGCACTTTAACATCAAAGTACCCACGGGGCTTTGGTATCGCAATGTGCCTTTGAAAGCAGTGGACGGCGTTAGTTTTGATCTAAGACCAGGTGAAACGCTCGGCATTGTGGGCGAATCGGGTTGTGGTAAATCCACGCTTGCGCGGGCTGTTCTGCAGTTGATCCCACCCACCGCCGGTACGGTGAGCTGGTTGGGTCGTCCTTTGGATGCTTCAAACAAGGCTGAATTGAAAGCCAAGCGTGAAGATCTGCAGATTGTGTTCCAAGATCCTTTGGCCAGTCTTGATCCGCGCATGACAATTTCAGATTCCATTATGGAGCCACTCCGCACGTTCCGCTCAGACTTGAGCCGTGAGGAAATGAAGTCGAAAGTGGCAAGCATCATGGAGCGGGTCGGGCTTGATCGAAATATGATCAATCGTTACCCACATGAGTTGTCCGGCGGACAGAATCAGCGTGTGGGCATTGCCCGTGCGATGATCATGGAGCCAAAGCTGGTTGTGTGTGATGAGGCGGTGTCGGCGCTTGACGTATCTATTCAAGCACAGATCATCGAGTTATTGATGGACTTGCAAGAAGAGTTTGGTCTCTCCTTGTTGTTCATCTCGCATGATTTGTCTGTGGTGCGTGAAGTATCTCACCGCATTATGGTGCTTTATCTTGGACGTATTGTGGAGTTGGCGGATCGCAATCAGATCTATTTGAACCCTCAACACCCCTATACTCAGCAGTTGATATCGGCAGTACCAATTCCCGATCCAAATGTGGAGCGGACGCGTGAGCGTATTCGTTTCCCAGGTGAATTGCCCTCGCCGATGGATCCAACAGCTAAGCTAAGATTCCTAAAATCTAAGCTTAAAGCCAATGAGCTTGATTATGTGCCTGAGCTACGCGAGCTCACACCGGGTCATTTTGTTGCGGAACATGATCCTATTGAAGAGCTTTTAGTCAGCTAATCAGCTTGTCTAATTTGTACTTAAACAGGGGGCCATTTGGTCCCCTGTTACAATTTTGAATACGTGAGTTGTTAATTGTCCCTTGTTTGGGAGAAGAATCCTTGGCTTTTTGTGTTATGGTGCGTTGACAAACTTGGGATTTATCCATAAACAACGACCAACGAATTCTTGGCGCCAGTGGCGCCTATTTTTATGAATGTGAAGGGTGACCGGAATGAAAATCAAAAATTCCATTAAAGCGCTGCGCACCCGGCATCGCGACAATAAGGTCGTTCGCCGTCGCGGTCGCATCTACATTATCAACAAAGTGAACAAGCGCTTTAAGGCTCGTCAGGGCTAAGCAGTTCAAGCTTTGAACTATCAAATTTGGGGTCGATGGCAATGCCATCGGCCCTTTTTGTTGTGCTTGGGTATTTGGGATGAGCTTGCGAAATGATGGCGGTGAGTTTTGGGCCCTGCACTTACAACTGTACCAAATTGGGACAATTCAATTAGATTCGTTATTTTTTGCTTAATCTACTTCGTATGTGTAACATGCACAGTTGAGCATGCATCCAATTTTGGTTTGTTGATTGCGTCAATACTAGTTTGGAGTTCGGTCGCAGCGCTGAACCCAAGTCCCATAGGGGGGGAAAATGACTGTTCAAGAAGATATTGCAAAAATCTACGTTGGTTATTACGGACGCTCACCAGAGCCGGAAGGCTGGAACTATTGGATCGGCGAAAACACCAAAGCGAACCCATTGTCGCTCGCGCAAATAGCCGCTTCTTTTTCGGTTCAACCCGAATCTAAAGCGCTTTATCCATTTCTTGTTGCGCCCGCGATTTCTGATCCTACGACATTCATTACTCAGGTTTACCAAAATCTCTTTAATCGAAACCCCGATGCAGAGGGGCTGAATTATTGGAAAGGTAAACTTGCCGCCGCACTTGGAGATCCGCAAGCAACGGGCGCTATGATTATCGATATTATTTCTGGCGCGAAAGATGATGCAAACGGCAACGATAGAACGACGTTAAACAACAAAGTTGCTGTTGCGATGGACTGGGGCACCAGTGTCCTGGCTTTGACAAATCTTGATTATGAAAACAACGCTGCGGCAAAAGCTTCGGCGAAGGAAGTATTGCAAGGCGTTACCGACGACGCATCAACAGTTGCGGCTGCAAAAGCGAAGACAGACGTTTATGTTGCGGACGCTGCAAGTGCCAATCCTGGTGAAACGTTTAACCTGATCTCAAGTGTTGAAACCAAAACCGGTGGCACTGGTGACGATAAATTTGTTGGCACCAATACCACGTTAAATGATGGCGATAATCTGAATGGCGGGGGTGGTACGGATACCCTTAGCATAACTGACGTTTCGGGAACGACAGTGACACCAGTTCTTACAAGCATTGAAAAGATTGAGTTGCTAGCTACCCATTCGTCGCTAACAACATTCAACCTGAGTGCTTCCACGGGCGTCACGTCAGCGGCTTTGAACAACAGTTCGGGCGGTTTAAAGCTTGAAGGCGCGGCTGCAATTGCAGACTTGTCCGCCACCAACACCACTGGCAACGCTTCGTTGATTGCTTCTTACAAAGCAAGTGCTGTTTCAGGATCAAGTGATGTCCAAAAGATCGCTTTGGAAAATGCTGTTTTGAATGGTGCAATTGCCATTGATGATGTGGAAACGTTCGAGATCACAGCAACGGGTACGAACACGACCACCAACATTATTGGTGCGCACACGATCAATGTAAGTGGCTCAGGTTCATTCGCTGGTGAATTCCGTCCAAGTACAGATACCGGCACATTCACCTCTACCGGTTCTGGGGCGATGAACATTAATTTCCAAAGCAATAAAAGCTACACGGTTGTGACCGGAAGCGGCAATGACAATTTGGAATTTGGCAGCACCAACACGGTTGATGTGAAATCAGGCGGTGGCGATGACACCTTGCATTTTGATTCTTCGTTAGATTCGACCGATAAGATTGACGGCGGTTCTGGAAAAGACACATTGGTCTTGGACAGCTTCGCAAATACTGCCACGCATGTGAATAAGGCCACTGGCATTGAAGTTTTGGTTGCGCAAAACGCGAGCAATGGCTTTACCGCAAGCGATTACACCAATGTGCATGAGTTTGTGTTTGCAGGTGGTCCTTCTGGTAGCCGAGTAAATGTTCGTGGCGTTGAGACTGAAGATCGGATCGTTTTTACGGCGGATCAAAGCCAAGGCGACGAAGCTGTTCGGTTTGAAGGCGAGAGTGCAGGTCAAACTTTGACCATGGAACTGCGTGCGCAAACTGGCAGTAGCGGCGAAGTGGTTATTCATGCCAATACCAATACTGGCAATGATTATGCAGCCGTTGGTTTCCAAAGCAATATTTCGTCGGTCATTATTGATTCAACCGGTGTTACTGGTGCAAGCACAAATGCCAATATGGTTCACGCTGTCGACAATGGCAGCAACAACTATTATGCGTTTGCAAATGATGGTGGCATTGCGAACTTCACGATCACTGGTACGCACGCACTTAACATTGGCGCTAAAGATGGTGCTGAGATGTCTGCGAGCAGCGATACGTTCGGGTTCATGAACGCTGTTAACGTGAATGCGGGGGCGTTTAAGGCTGATTTGAAAATTGCTGGTTCAAACTCTGATGATACGCTAACCGGCGGTGATGGAAACGACGTGTTCTACGGTATGTCGGGCGATGATACTTTGCGCGGCAATGGCGGTGGGGTAATACCCCGCCCCAAGGTTTTGCAGGTTCTCACATCCCGCTTCATTGAAACCGGGCTGTCGATGATAGGTGATTGCGATCTTGGGGGCACCTTCGGGCAGCTCGGCGTTCATTTGCGCCACCATCCGCTTGCGATTGTCCGGATCGATGGCACGATCGCGGGCCTCGTCCGGTTGGATCTGCGCGCCGATGCGCCGGAGGTGTCAAAGCTGTTTGTCTGTCCAGATCACATGGGCAAGGGCGTTGGGTCGGCGCTGATCAACTGGGCCAAGGACGAAGC
>NZ_CAKZPW010000220.1:0-15331 GCF_937139385.1 uncultured Maritalea sp.
GTTACTTGTTGGGATCGACCCAAGGCCGCGAATATGCAGAGCCTGAGTGGTACGTTGATTTGTGGCTAACTGTGGTTTGGGTTGGTTATCTTGTTTTGTTCATGGGCACCCTGATCAAACGTAAAGAGCCGCATATCTATGTGGCCAACTGGTTCTACCTCGCGTTCATTTTCACGATTGCTATGCTACACGTGGTCAATAACCTTGCGGTGCCTGTATCGTTCTTTGGCTCGAAGAGCTATTCATTGTTTGCTGGCGTTCAAGATGCTTTGACACAGTGGTGGTACGGCCATAATGCGGTTGGATTCTTCCTTACTGCTGGCTTTTTGGGCATGATGTATTATTTCATGCCAAAACAGGCTAACCGCCCAGTATATTCTTACCGCTTGTCGATCATTCACTTTTGGTCACTGATCTTTATGTATATTTGGGCGGGTCCGCACCATTTGCATTATACAGCCTTGCCCGATTGGGCGCAGACATTGGGCATGGTGTTCTCGATTATGCTCTGGATGCCTTCTTGGGGCGGTATGATCAACGGTTTGATGACCCTTTCTGGTGCATGGGACAAAATCCGCACAGATCCGATTATCCGCATGATGGTGATCGCGGTGGCGTTCTATGGCATGTCAACGTTTGAAGGGCCGATGATGTCCATTAAAGCGGTGAACGGGCTTTCACACTATACCGATTGGACCATTGGTCACGTGCACTCTGGTGCGCTTGGTTGGGTTGGGATGATCAGCTTTGGCATGATTTACTTCTTGGCACCAAAATTGTGGGGCCGTAAGCAGCTCTATTCTTTGCGGATGGTCAATTGGCACTTCTGGCTTGCGACCCTTGGTATCGTTGTATACGCGGCGGTGATGTGGGTTTCTGGTATCACCCAGGGCCTGATGTGGCGCGAATATGACGCGGAAGGGTTCCTTGTTTACTCCTTCGCTGAATCAGTTGCAGCGCTCAAGCCTTACTATATTTTGCGCGCAATTGGCGGCCTGATGTATTTAGCAGGTGGTTTGGTGATGGCTTACAATGTGTGGATGACCATTAAGGGCAAAACCCGCAATGAAAAGCCAATTGTTATTGCTCACACCGCATCCGCGCAGCCGGCAGAATAGGGGAGAGATCAAATGGGACTACTAGATAAACACGGCGTTATTGAACGTAACGCGACCCTATTGCTTGTTGGTGGCTTGGTTGTTGTAAGCATTGGTGGCATCGTTGAGATTGCGCCATTGTTCTACCTTGAGAACACGATTGAGAAGGTGGAGGGGATGCGTCCTTATTCACCTCTCGAGCTTGCAGGTCGTAACATTTATATTCGCGAAGGGTGCTACAATTGTCACTCTCAAATGATCCGCCCGTTCCGCGACGAAGTGGAGCGCTATGGGCATTATTCTTTGGCAGCGGAGAGCATGTATGACCATCCGTTCCAGTGGGGATCTAAGCGTACTGGGCCAGATTTGGCGCGGGTTGGTGATCGCTATTCTAATGAATGGCACGTGCAACACTTGATGGACCCACAATCTGTGGTGCCTGAGAGCATTATGCCATCGTACAAGTTCTTGGCAAAAGCTGAGCTTGGCTATGAGAATATTGGGGACCACTTGGTGGCGAACCAGCGTGTGGGTGTACCTTACACCGAGGAGATGGTGGCCAATGCTTATGCGGATATGACCGCACAGGCCGACCCAGAAGCTGATTGGGAAGGGGTTGAAACCCGTTATCCAAAAGCGGTTTTGGGGGACTTTGATGGTGACCCAACTCGGCTGACAGAAATGGATGCTTTGGTTGCCTATATGCAAATGCTTGGCACGCTTGTTGATTTGAGTGCGTACAATGCTGAAGAAAACTATCGATAGGAGCTGATGATGATTGATTACAATTCATTTCGGCATTTCGCCGATAGTTGGGGCCTTCTTTATATGCTGATTGTTTTTGTTGGGGTTGTGCTGTTCATGTTCCGCCCGGGCGCAAAAGATCACGCCGAGACAGCTGCCAAAATAGCACTCAAAGACGATCATGCACCTGAGGGGAAGGAATAGGTCAATGAGCGACAAAAAAGAAATTGACGACATCTCAGGCGTTGAGACCACTGGTCACGAATGGGACGGTATTAAAGAGCTGAACAACCCATTGCCACGCTGGTGGCTGTGGACGTGGTATGCCTGTATTGCTTGGGCGTTGGTCTATGTGATCTTGTTCCCGGCCATTCCTTTGATCAAAGGGGCAACACCGGGCATTCTTGGCTATTCCAGTCGAGGCGAGTTGGCCAAAGATGTGGCATTGGCTGCTGAAGCAAAGTCTGGTTCTGTGACCAAGATCGAAAATATGGAAGTCGCTGAGATTTTCAACGATGGTGATCTGACCCGGTTTGCTGTGCAGGGCGGTAAGTCCGCATACAAAGTCTATTGTTCGCAGTGTCATGGAGCCGGTGCTGAAGGCGCTTCTGGTTTTCCAAACTTGAATGATGATGATTGGCTATGGGGCGGCACAATCGAGGACATTTACACAACTATTGCCCATGGTATTCGGTATGAAGCTGATGATGACACTCGTCTGTCAGATATGCCTGCTTTTGGCGATATTTTGGAAACAGCTGAAATTCGTGCCACGGCAGATTTTGTGGCCAGCCTTTCAGGTATAGAGCACGACGAAGCCCATGTTGACGAAGGCAAAGCCTTGTACGAGGAAAACTGTGCGGCCTGTCATGGTGATTTTGGTGAAGGTATCCGTGATGTGGGCGCGCCTAAACTCAATGATGCATTGTGGCTTTATGGCGGTACGGTTGACCAAATCGCAACGCAAATTGCGCAGCCTAAACATGGTGCAATGCCTGCATGGCAGGCCCGCTTGGGTGATGCTACTGTGAAGCAATTGGCTGTTTATGTGCACTCTTTGGGTGGTGGCGAATAAGTCACTTCCAAAGCTACGTGTTGTTCCTTGGAGGGAACATACCCCGGGATGTCTTATGGTTCCCGGGGTTTTTTGTTTTTCGCCGCTAGACGAGTTCGGTTAGGCCGCTTGTGTGCGGTTGAATCTGTTGGCAATCTCTGTGACTTTGCGGCCTAAGAGTTTGGCTGTTTCTAAGTCTGAGGCGATCGGACCATGTTCGGGTCCTTGGTCAGCGTTTGACTGAGCCATCGCTCCCAATGAAGCGCCGAGGCGGTTGACGTCTTCAACTGATCCTTCAGACGAATTGTTGCCTGGGGCCAAGCCCAATGGAACCCACAGCATGCCGTGCTGTGCCGCAAGAATTGACAGTTGTTGAAGCGTTGAGTGTTTATCCCCGTTTTGGCTGGACGAATTGGTAAAGCCTGCTGCGATTTTGTCCTGCCAGCCGCGGGTGAACCAAACTTTTGACGATTTATCGGCGAAGGTTTTGAACTGGGCTGAAACACCGCCCATATAGGTTGGCGAGCCGAATATAATCGCATCTGACGCCTCAAGCGTTTCCCAATGATCGTCAACATCATCAACTGGGATCAAGTGCACCTCATCATTGGTGTTGGCCGCAGCACCATCGCGTACAGCTTCGGCTTGTTTTTGTGTGTGGCCATAGCCAGAATGATAGACGATTGAAATTTTTGACATGGTTTTACTCACTAATTGTTGGTTCGGGCCAAGCCTGATCATCATTCGATGAGTGACTTGCTTGACATCAAATTGCGCATTAGGATAAAAATCACAAGAAGGCACTATTTTGTAATGTAGATACAAAAAGTATACCAAGCGAATTGGTGAAGTGCGATTTGGCTTGGATTTGCTGGCATTCGCTGGATAATGGTGTGCTTAAGAGCGGAGAAAAAAATGTGCGATTTTGAACATAAGGCCGGCGTTCAATTGCCACAAAACCTGTCGGAGCAGGAAAGAAGTCAACTTTGCCCCGTGGTGTTTGCCATTGGCCAATTGGGGGGCAAGTGGAAATTGATTGTGTTGCACAATCTGGTTGATGGGCCGATGCGGTTTGGCGAATTGCGCCGCGCGATCCCTGATATTACGCAGCGCATGTTGACCTTGACCCTGCGCGAATTGGAAGAGGATGGCATCGTAAACCGTAAGGTCTTTGAAGTGGTGCCGCCCCACGTTGAATATTCCATGACCGATTTGGGCCAACAACTTGCCCCGGTCATGGATAGCTTGCGGGCTTGGGGGCGTGCCAATTTTGCCTTAAAGGTTGAAGCTGTCGCCTAGCTAAGACTTCAGATAGGTCGCTCGTACATTTACGATGCAGCGTTGACGCGACGAGCGTAAGCGCTCGTGGGGCGCGAATGGCGGCTCAACTTGATCTAGGGCGTTCACCACTTTCAAAAGGCTTTCCAACTCGACGTCGTTGTTCTTTTTTGGCTGGTGCTGCAAAAATCGATCGATTGTGCTCACCAGCGTTTGTTTGAGAACAATTGTTTCTGGCAGCCCATTCGTTGTGCAAACGCCATAAGTCCCATCAAGAAAATGTCGCCATGTTTCGTCTCGTCGTTGTTTACTGAGTGATGTCAGTTTTTCGCATCCCACATTTTGAACATGTTGCGCTATCTCTGTTTGCCTGAATTGCTCAAATGCCTTTGCGCACCGGCTTTCAAAATAGGCTTGCGCTTTTAAGCCGGTCTCAATTTGCTCAGCCTTCAAATCGAACAACCATTGGCGTTGCCCTGTGGCGAAGAAGTGAAGTTCTGATTGTTCTGAAAATGCTCCAAAATAGGAGCTGCACGTAAGAGGGGCGATCACCTCATACGATGGTTTTGGGGCGCACTGGTTTTTGATTTGCCGGTCGAGCAGGGTGACATCCTTATCAAACATGGTGAGCAGATGATCGCGTTCGTGAAAGAATTGAAACAGGTAATTCAGCATTGTTGGCTCCGGGTTATGTCTTACCCGTAGCGTTTTTGGTTAGGGAGTTGTTTCGGCGCGCGCCGAGATGTGCATTTCACGTTACGTGAACTGCACGGGTGTGTTGATTTGCGAATGTGGCCCCGTGGTTCGCGCAAATTCATGTGCGCTTTCTATTCCAATTGGCCATTGGTTTGTCATCAAACAAAGCGCACAGGCGGAGATGAAGATGATAATGCAGATTTTGACAAAGACACCGATTTGGGTTTGGCCCCTATTGATCGGCTTGGTGGCACTCGGACTGCGGGCCAGCAAAGAACGCTGGATGCCAGCTGTGATGATATATTTCATGCCGCTGCTCGGTTTATTGTCGATCAACAATATGGTTGCGTTGCCCAATCAGATCTTGGTTTGGTCTGTATTTGCGGGATTCTATATTGTTGGCGCGCTGGCTGGTTTGCGTTGGCAGGCGAAGTGGACACTTGGCAAAGAGGGTGGCCGGGTCCAAGTGGCGGGTGAATGGCTCACCATGATCACCATCCTTGTGGTTTTTTTGACCAGCTTCTTGAACGGTCTATTTGTCGCCATTGCGCCAGACCTTGTGGCAGTGCCCGCCGTTTATTTGGGGCTTACCCTGATTAAGGGGACAATCTCAGGGATCTTTATTGGGCGGGCCTTATTTATCTGGCGGTTCATGAATGTTGACCCGAAAATCGCGTAACTATTGGTCATTGATCTTTTTGACTTGGGCCAAGAACTTTTTGAATAGCTTGAATTGTTCTTGTCCCAAGTGGTTTTCATATTCGGATTCAATGTTTAGCTTCACCTCGTTGGCAAGGGTGAAAGCTTGCAATCCAATATCTGTGAAACGCACTAGTTTTGCCCTCTTGTCTTTCGGGTTTTGCGTGCGCACGATAATGCCATCACGCTCCAATTTGTCCAAAAGCTGTTGGACTGCCTGTTTGGACAATGAGGTTTTGGTCTGTAGCGCGGTTTGTGAAATACCGTTTGGCCCAATATGCATGGTGAGCATGCCCGGTGCACCATCGAACCAGTCATAGCCCTTAATAACCATTTCTCGAATTAGCCTTTGGCGCCAGCTGTGCGCGGCACTCCATAAATCCAGTCCAATATGGTCGATCAATTCCGGCTTTTTGGTCAAGATGCTTGACTTTCTATCGATTGATATATAGTCAATTTGCTAGACTAAATAGGAATGGTGTGCAAGTGATCTCAAGAAGAAAAGCGCTCAGAATAATTGGATTCTCCACATTGAGTATGGCGAGCGTGCAGGCGCTGGGATTTCAACAAACGCAAGAATTGGCATTGGATAATTGCCGGTTTGTATGGTGGAGAGATGCTTCGCGGTTGCGCTGCACGTTTGTTGCGCCTGCGCGTGGATGGGTGGCCGTTGGTTTTGGGCCTACGTTGGATATTATTGGTACACGGTTTGTCATGGCTGATCCGCAACTGGATAAGCTTAGATTTGTCGAAATGCTGGCGGCACCAACAGGGCCGATGCCCTATCCAACTGGTTCGCAAGTCCGCGCTTTTCAAGCGATTACCGGGGGGCGGGACACCAACTCTGCTTGGGTGTCTTTTGCGATGGCCCTACCGTTTTTCAATGGTGAAACCGCACTGGTCCGGCCAAAGCAAAAGGCAAACTTGATGCTTGCTTGGTCCACATCAACTGATTTTGCCCACCATAGCGCATGGCGGCGCCACATAAAAATCGACGTTTAAACAAGAGAGAGAATGATGAGTACTTCAAATCTGAGTGAGCAAACCATCCAAGTGTTATTGAGCGGCAATACGGTTTATCTTGAAACCATCGAAGGCGCAAAAGGCCATGTCTATTATGCGCCTGAGGGCACTGCCTATATGCAGCACTTCGAGCATGGCCGCTTGCACGGCCCTTGGCAGTTTACAGAAACGGGATATCGCGTTGTCTGGAATAAGGTCGGTGAAATCGCGTGGCAGTTGCGTCATGAAGACAGTCAGGTCGCCTATTATTCGGCGGAGGGGGTGAAGCGGGCGCGGGTTCTTAAACTCGTTTCAGGCGATGCAGAAAAACTCGCTGCTCAATAAACTCAAAACGCCCGAATAGATTTATCACCCAATCAGTTGCGCGGCATGTCCATTTTCCATTGCAAATTAGCTTTTACGCTGGGCCATTCGTTCGGAATAATCGAATAAACGGCCGTGTCGCGCACCGTGCCATTGGGCAAGACCGAATGCTGGCGCAAGATGCCATCCAGTTTAGCGCCCAACCGCTCAATCGCATTCCGGCTTTGGTGGTTCATAATGTGGGTGCGAAATTCAACGGCGATGGCATTAAGCGTTTCAAAAGCGTGGGTGAGCATCAAGATTTTGCACTCAGTGTTGAGCGGCGACCGTTGCACAGATTTCCGGTACCAAGTGGAACCAATTTCTAAGCGTTTGTTGACGCTATCAATATTCATAAAAGTGGTCATACCGACCACTAGACCTGTGGTTTTATCGATGATCGAAAAGGGCATCATGGACCCGTGAGCCATCAGTTTTAGCCGACGGGTGATTTCGCTTTCCATTTTGTCAGGTGAAGGCACACTCGTATACCAAAGGCGGTGCAATTCGCCGTCAGCTGCGGCTTCTTGCAAATCGGTAAGGTGGTTGTGTGACAGCGGGACAAGTCTGACGTGTTGCCCTTCAAGCGTGATCGGTTCAACCCAGTTTGACATTATGGATATCCTATATATTTACTTTTACCGCAGCAGTTTTGTGGTCGCCTGAGTTCGGTGTGCCTTTGGGTTCAATGAGCAAAACACTTGCGCCATTTTTGGTGGAAGGCTTGTGCTCGACCCCTTTGGGCACAACATACATTTCACCCGGACCAAGGGTAACTGTTTTATCCGGCATTTCAATGGTCACATCGCCCTCAATCACTAAAAAGAAATCGTCCGTGTCCGGGTGCGAATGCCAGGTGAATTCACCATCAAATTTGGCCAACATCACTTCATTGCCATTATAGTTCGAGATGATTTTTGGCGACCAGCAATCAGTGAATTTGGAGAGTTTTTCTTTTAGATTTATGGCGGTCATGACGATGTTCCTTTTGGAGCGTGGCGGAAATATTGGATGATCCCGAGAATTGAAATGATGATCCAAAAGAATTCAATTAGCGCCGATGCAAGATTGAAATTCACATAGAGCGATGCGCCAATAAGCAAGGAGCCGACTAGATTGATCACTGGGAAGGCAAGATCAGTGGCGCTCATTGTGCGCATTTGCGTCAGAAAATAGGCCAGAACCACCATTAAGGTGCCAAATGAGCCGACATAGTCAATCCAAGTGATTTGAGCAAAGAATGCAAACATGAGGTTTGTCCGGTGCAAAAGGGCAATGGGCGGGACCCGCATCAAAGCGCAGTTTGGTGATTTGCGCTAGTCCTCAACTCCACCCCAATTGCACAATCTTGCGAAAAAAGTGATTGGGCAGTACGGCAAAATCGGGGCAGGATCGGATGAAGGTGGGGAATATGACAAATCAAAACGTTAATCTAAATTCACAAATTACCTGTCCGCATTGCGGTCACAAATCTGTTGAACAAATGCCAACGGACGCATGCCAATATTTTTACGACTGTAAGGGATGCGCAAAAGTGCTTAAGCCGAAAGCCGGAGACTGCTGTGTTTATTGTTCTTATGGCACGGTGCCCTGCCCGCCGATCCAAGAGGGGAAGGCGTGTTGCTAGGAGAAGTTGAAAAGCTTCTTGGTCAAGATCATCGCTTTATCGGCACGCGCGTCTATTTCAGCTGACGTTGGTTCGGCCAGGGTTCCAATGGCTCTGCGAATCTGTTGATCTCCTACCAACAGATTTAGATAAGTCTGAGCGGTTTCTAGCGCTTGGTCATTATCCATAGGACCAAGGTCTGAGAATAGTTTCACGATCATGGGGAAAACGGTCTCACGGCCAGCTGCTGAAAGTGCATGGCCCAACTCTCCTGTGGGGTCAGCGGCTGCGGCGCGATTGAGCGCAATGGCGCGCTCACTGAGCAACAGTTTCAGCAGGATAGGTCCAAGTTTAGCAAGCGTTTGTTCTGGTGAGCACTGGGGATGTGTGCTGTTTTGCAAAAGGGTGCGCACTTGTTCCGCATTTTGTTCGATCAGTTCTTTGAACAGGCCCTGTTTGTCCCCGTACCAATTGTAGAGCGTTTCGTTTGACGCTTTAGCGCGCTTGGCGATAGCGAGCATGGATGTGCCCAAATAGCCTTTTTCTTCAATCAATGCGTATGCAGCTTCGGCAATATCTTGTTTTTTTTGTCGTCGTTTTTCTGCGCGCATATTTCTTCCAAAATTGTTTCTTGACAAATCCGTACACTGCATTACGTATATTTGCAACCGTACACTAAATTACACTTTAGGAGGTCGCTATGATTAGTTACGTAAAACCATCTTTGATCATGCTGATTGTCTTGCAGCTCACCATGATCTTCTCGCTGTTTTTTAAAGTGCCGCCGCATCCCCCGATCGCAATACCTATTTCAGGAATTGGCCCATTGATTGGGGTTTCAATAGGCGTTGCGCTCATGGCGATATTGATTGATCCAGCAAAGGACCGCGTGGCGCGCATATTGTCAGTGATTGCAGTTGCACTGGCGCTTATCTCTTATGGACCACACAAGTATATTGACCCGCAATTCCCGCTCATCTGGCCGGCAGTTATTGCAGCACAATTGGCAAGTTTGGTCATTCTTGTGGGCGTAGCCTACAAAAGACAGGGGGCTTAAGTGACACAATTGGGTCGACAAACCTTTAGCCCATTTGAGGCGCTGCTAATGCTATCGCTTGTGGCCAATGGGCTGATGTTGGGGTTCTTCTACGCTTGGGTCTGTTCAACCATGTGGGGGTTAGATGCTGTTGATCCGCGCGTCGCGATTAGCGCGATGCAGGCTATGAACGCATCAGTGCGCAACTTTGCTTTTGGACCCGTGTTTTTCGGCACGCCCTTTTTATTGCTGGTCACCGCGTTGATCGGGTGGCGGCAAGGCGTTAATCGTACGGCAAGATTGTTGGGCCTTGCAGGCTTGGTTCTCTTATTCGGTTATCTAGTGCTCACAGCGTTCATAAATGTCCCAATGAACGTAGCGCTCGGGCAACAAATTGTGCCGCAAGAAATGGAAGCGGCACAACTCATGTGGGAGAACTATAGCCCAACTTGGCAGTTTTGGAACACGACGCGATTCATTGCCACCGGGATAGGCTTTATTCTTGCTGTTTGTGCGGCAGTTATTGTGTTGCCAAACGAACGATTAGCTTTGCGGGAACAGGTCCAATAGATCGCCGTAGCCTTCTTTTTCCATTTGGTCTTTTGGCACAAAACGCAAAGAAGCGGAATTGATGCAATAGCGCAGGCCGCCTTGGTCTTGTGGGCCATCGTTAAACACGTGGCCCAAATGGCTGTCACCATCTTTAGAGCGTACTTCGGTGCGCACCATGCCTAAGGTTTCGTCGGTTAGTTCGGTGACTTGTTCTTGCACAATGGGGCGGGTGAAGCTGGGCCAGCCGCAACCGGCATCATATTTATCGGATGAGGCGAAAAGAGGTTCGCCCGAGACGATATCTACGTAAATGCCGATGTCATCTCGGTTCCAAAACTCGTTCTGGAACGGGCGCTCTGTGCCATTTTGTTGGGTGACGCGAAATTGTTCTGGGGTCAGGCTTTGAATGGCCGCATCAGATTTCTCATAGCGTTTTGACATGTAGCACCTCGCATGGTTAAAATTATTCATCCCTAGTGGCCTAAATAGCCATCGATTGGCATTCCATCAAGCTTTTGCGTAAACACATTTGATGCACAGTGATGTGATGATGCGTCAAACAAAGGGTGCGACAGGCTGACCCGTGCGACAGCATGCGCCAACAGTTTGACCCATATCAAAGCTATAGATGTTAAATACTGGCATAAGCGCTATTATAGCGATCGATAGGGACCGGGTCGGCATGAATAAACAAGCAAATTCAGACAAGACGTCTGGGGTTGATCAATTTGATGTGGCAGCAGTAAACGCGGCGAACAACCGTCCAGCTTTATATGCGCCGCGAGAAAAAATATTCCCCAAGCGGGCTTCCGGTTTCTTCCGGCAATTGAAATGGGTGATCATGATCATCACCCTTGGCATCTATTATTTAACGCCTTGGTTGCGTTTTGATCGGGGCGAATTTGCCCCAGATCAGGCCGTTTTGGTGGATTTGGCCAATCGGCGCTTCTATTTCTTTTTCATCGAGATTTGGCCGCAAGAATTTTATTATGTGGCAGGTCTTTTGGTTATGGCTGGGGTTGGCCTGTTTTTGGTTACTTCAACCGTTGGCCGCGCGTGGTGTGGATATGCTTGTCCGCAAACGGTTTGGGTTGATTTGTTTTTGCTTGTCGAGCGGTTCTTTGAAGGCGATCGCAATCAACGCATAAAGCTGGACAAGGGCCCTTATGATTTCAATAAGGTCTGGCGAAGGCTCGCAAAGCACTCCAGTTGGATTTTAATCGCTGTAGCCACGGGCGGCGCGTGGATCTTTTATTTCGCAGATGCGCCCACGCTGGCGCTGGATGTGATCCGGTTTGAAGCGCCTGCCATTGCATATTTCACGATTTTGATTCTGACGGCCACCACCTATATTTTTGGCGGTTTTATGCGCGAGCAGGTATGCACTTATATGTGCCCTTGGCCCCGCATTCAGGGAGCAATGTTGGACGAGTTTTCGCTGACGGTGACCTATAATGATTGGCGCGGGGAGCCGCGCAATAAGCACACCAAAAAAGCCATCAAAGAAGGTAAACCCGTTGGTGACTGCGTGGATTGCAACGCCTGTGTTGTGGTGTGCCCCATGGGCATAGATATCCGGGACGGACAGCAGCTTGAATGTATCACATGTGCCTTGTGTATTGATGCTTGTGACAATGTGATGGACAAATTGGGCAAAGAGCGGGGCCTGATTTCCTACGCGACGTTGAACGATTATAATACCAATATGGAACTGGCCATGGATGAGGCGAATATTATTCGGCCAGATCGGTTGCGGGACAAAGCGGGCAAGTTTGTTGATGCCATCAAGCACACAAGTTTGCAGACGATTGTGAGATGGCGCACACTGATCTATTTTGGCGTTTGGGCGGCAATTGGATTGGCTATGTTGGTGGTTCTGTCTATGCGGGATCGGCTGGACGTGAACGTGCAACATGACCGCAATCCACTGTTTGTGGTGCTTAGCGATGGAGCTGTGCGCAACGGCTATGATGTCAAAATTCTCAATATGACCCCAGAACCGCGCACCATGAAACTCACGATTGTTGGTCTGCCCGGTGGGGAGATGACACTGGCCAGCTCGCAAAACGAGCCTCAGCAGTCTATAGTCTTGGACGTGGAGCCAGACAGGGTGTTGCCATTGCGGGTTTATGTGCGCACAGATCCGAAACTTCTGACAGAACAACCAACAAAGTTCACATTTTTGGTGGAAGACATTTTTGGCGACGAGTCGTCACAAGAATTGGTGAAATTTGAAACACCGAAAGTAGGGGAATAGCATGGCCGAAACCAAGCAGCGCGAGTTTACCGGAAAGCACATGATTTTGGTGGTGGTGCTGTTTTTTGGCACCATCATAACGGTCAATTTGATCATGGCCTATTTTGCGACTTCAAGCTGGACGGGCTTGGTGGTGAAAAACTCATATGTGGCCAGTCAGCACTATAATGAAAAGCTTGAAGCGCAACGGGCGCAGGCGGCGCTTGGCTGGACACCGCTGCTGTCTTATGAGGGCAAAAAGTTGGTCTTTGATCTAAAAGATGCCGCTGGTAAGCCAGTGGTTGCGGGCTTTGCTGAAGCTGAACTGCGACGCCCAAGTTACGAGCGCGAGGACCAAGTGATAACATTGCTGCCGCAAGAGGGTGCTTTTGTTGCCAATCACGATTTTGCCAAAGGCGCGTGGGATGTTTTTATATCGCTGACTAGCGAAAATGGCACCCCTTTCATCTATCGTGAGCGCATTGTCGTTCAATAGGAGCCAAGATGAGCTGTTGTGCCCCAGGCATTGAAGCGGCCAATGAATTGGCTGAAAAAGGCCAGAGCAAAATTGACAATGAGAGTTTGATCGCAGGTTCCATCGATTTGAAGGATGGACGGCGTCAGCTTGAGTTGGCGGTGCCCGATGTGCATTGCGCAGCCTGTATGCGCTCAATTGAAAGTGAATTGAGCAAGTTAGAGCCAGTTGAATTGGGGCGCGTCAATCTTTCCACCAAAAGGGTAAAAGTGATCTGGCGCACCCAGACAGACTTTGCGCCAACCGAATTGGTGAATGCGGTCAATCGTGCGGGTTATCGCGCTATGCTGCTTGAAGCGGAAGACGAAAACGCAAAAGACAAAACCTTCTCCCAATTGGTGCGTGCGCTCGCGGTTGCGGGCTTTGCGGCCATGAACATTATGTTGTTCTCCATTTCGATCTGGTCCGGGGCGGACGCTTCCACTAGGGATTTGTTCCACTGGATTTCAGCACTGATCGCCATTCCCGCGGTTGCTTTTGCCGGGCAGCATTTTTTCCGCTCAGCTTTTGCAAGTCTAAAGGTTGGTCGCCTCAATATGGATGTGCCCATATCTCTTGCGGTGATTTTGGCACTGGGGTTGAGCGTTTTTGAAACGGCCAATTCGGGTGAACACGCCTATTTTGATGCTTCGGTGACCTTGTTGTTCTTTTTGTTGATTGGGCGCACGCTTGACCATTTGATGCGAGAGCGGGCCAGATCCGCGGTGCGCAATCTTGCTTCTTTGGCCCCTCGCGGGGCGTTGCAGCGGTTGGATGATGGTCGTCATAGCTTTATCAAGCTCAATCAAATCGAGGTGGGGATGCGCCTAGACATCGCAGCGGGAGAGCGCATTCCGGTCGATGGATTTGTGGTGCAGGGCAATGGGGAAATTGATCTTAGCCTTGTCACTGGTGAATCAGCCCCTGAACCGGTGTCTAAAGGGCATTTGCTGTTGGCTGGTGCAACCAACTTGTCTGGCATGATCACCATGCAGGTGACAAAGCCGGCGCACGAAAGCTTTTTGGCCCGCATGGTGTCGATGATGGAAGCGGCGGAAGGATCACGCGCTGGATATAAGCGGATTGCGGATCGGGCGGCGGAAATCTATGCGCCGGTTGTGCATTTATTGGCGTTGGCGACGTTCCTTGGTTGGGGGTTGTACAATGGGGATTGGCACCATGCATTGGTCACCGCAATTGCAGTTCTAATTATCACTTGCCCTTGTGCGCTGGCTTTGGCGGTGCCGATTGTGCATGTGGTGGCCGCTGGGCGCTTGTTTGAACGTGGCATGATGATGCGTGATGGGGCCGCATTGGAGCGGTTGGCGAAAATTGACTATGCGGCGTTTGATAAAACCGGCACCCTGTCGCAAGGCAAGCCTGAGTTTGTTTCTCAAACAGAGGGCGGCACACCTGAACTTGAAATGGCTGTTCGCTTGGCCCGATTGAGTCATCATCCCTTTTCCAAAGCCCTGGCGCAGGCACACAAAAGCATCACTGTGATTGATTTTGATCAGGTTGATGAGTTGCCCGGACAAGGCATTGAAGCCAGACTTGGTGGCGATGTATGGCGGCTGGGACGGGCAGCATTTTGTGCGGCCCAAGACGAAGGCGATGAGGGGCTAAGTCGGGTATATTTAGCCAAGAACGGGGTTCCTGTTGGTGTCTTTGAGTTTGAAGATCAATTGCGCCCCGAAGTGCCAGCAATGATTGAGCGATTGCGCGCCCAGGTAAAGGGCATATCGTTATTGTCCGGTGACCGCAAAGCGCCGGTGCAATTGGTGGCCAAGCAGCTGGGGTTGAACCAGGTTCAATGGGGATTAACGCCGCAAGAAAAACTTGATCAGCTCACAGCTTTAGAGAAAGCGCACAATCGGGTGCTGATGGTTGGGGATGGCATAAATGATGCGCCATCATTGCGGGCGGCCTATGTGTCGATGGCCCCATCAAGCGCTGCAGACGTGGGCCGTAATGCTGCAGATTTCGTTTTGACCCGAGATCGTTTAGATCAAATTCCATTTGCTCTTACACTGGCAAAACGCGCCGCCAACGCTGTGAAGCAGAATTTTGGATTGGCCATTGCATATAATATGGTGGCCATTCCTTTGGCGATTATGGGCTTTGCGACCCCGTTGGTGGCTTCGATCGCCATGTCGACCTCTTCAGTTTTGGTGACCTTGAACGCGCTGCGGTTGCGGATCGACGCAAAAGAGCGCAAAGTTCAGATTCCATTGTCCACCAACCAAAAAGTGATGCCGGCCGAATGACACCCTTATTGATTATTATTCCGGTTGTGTTGCTGGTTGGGGTGTTGGCGCTTGGGGCTTTCATGTGGTCGCTTAGGGCGGGGCAATATGAGGATATGGATGGGGCCGCCCAACGCATCTTGGACGATAGCGCGGATGATCAACCGCCAAAGTAACAAGTAGCTTCGGTTCTTGGGGAGGAAATCGT